>CAYRRL010000067.1:0-10284 GCA_964426665.1 uncultured Ferruginibacter sp.
GCCCAATCCCTCCACCAGCTAAAGGAAAAGCAATAAAATCACTCGTTTCGCTACTACTGTCTTGTGTGTCTGTGTCATAAGAGGAACTATAACTACGATTTCCTTTATTTCTCCAAACAGAATCCCAAGCATCGTCTTTAGCCTCTTTCTTAGTATTTCCGCTTCCACTATATTCAGTTTCATCTTTTCTGTCATAGATGTAACAATACCAAGTTGTTCCTGAAAGAAAACCTGTCGATTTGCTGTATGTTATTTTATACCTTGACATTAAGGGCTTATGAAATTAACGACTGTCATTGTTACATCGCAGCCAACTCTTGTATTGCCGCAACTTTTGTTCACTAACCACTTGATTTAAAACAGAAAAATGAACAAAACTTTGCAAATACAAAAGTTGTTTTATATTTCTTATAAAAATAATTATTGCATGCTGATGCAGCAAATTATTCTCCGCTACTGCCACCCCGGTTTTCAAATAGGGCTTAATAACTGGAACGATGCCTGGCTGCTGGCAGGCCGGCAGCCCTGCCAGTTAAAGCCTGAGTATTACAGGGGCAGCCTGGTGTACCGCATGCCCGGCACCAGCAAAAGGCTTTCGTACAAAAAAATAAAGCAGGGGCTATGCCTTAAGCAAACCATTATTGAAGTGCCTTTTGGCTGCCTGCCTTTTTAGAAATGGAGGCAGAATTATTTCCTGCAAGTAAAATACGCCCCGCACAAAAAAACAAAAATCAGCAGCGTGCAAAATATTGGCGGCGGGAAAGTAAATGCCAGCATGGCTAAAAACAGCAAGCCGAAAATTATTATTTCAAGCAGCAGCACGCCTTTAAATATATGTGGCTGCACGTGCATCTTTTTCAAATACCAATTAAGCGAAGCGCCAAACAAACACAGCAATGTAAAACAAAGGCTGAGCCCGGTAAACAATTGCATAAAACTTGGGTGGAAGCCCATGCCAGCATCAGGGTGGTAGTTGGTTATTAAACCAATCAATTGTTTTTCGGTTTCATTTTGCGGCGCAGGCTCCACAAAAAAACTGATGGAATGAAATGCCGCAGACAGCGCCTGCATAACAGCGGCTGCATAAAGCCAAAAAGAAAACCTCCGTAACATTGTTTTAGTAATTAATTATCCTGAATAAATCCGGCCAGCGCCCATTTATTTTTTTCTTTTGTAATTGTAATGCTGGCGCTTGTTTGCTGTGCCGTCATCAATATAAGCATGCAATTCATCGTTGCTTTTAAAATCATACACAATCCTTTTCGGGAAATCATGCTCCGTGTTTTCAAAAATGTATTCTGTGCCGTTTGCTGCAGTAAGTTTGAACGGCACTGGCTTGCCATCATTTTGCCCGTAAGCAACAGGGATGTAATAGGTGTTATCGCCTTTTTCAATTAACTGTACAGATTCAAGCCAGGCGCTGTCGCCATTTTTTACCAGGTAGCTTTTGCCGCTCATTTCATTATCGCTTTTCTTTACCCATATTTCGCCCATGGTTTTGCCGTTTGCTTTTTTCATTTCCCAATGGCCGGCAATTTTTTCAAACGGGAATTTATTTTTTTGTTGCGCTGTGGCTAATAATGCCGTGCAGCATAGCAATAAGGCGAATAGTTGTTTCATTTCTTTTTCTTTTTTGATGGCTTGGCTTTGGCGTTAAAGGCAAGCGCTAACTGAATCCAGTAATCCAATTGCTTTTTTGTTTTTAATGCGTCCGCATCCACAAACACATAGCCCTTCATTATTTTGCCAGTGAAGTCCATAGGCTGGCAGCCTTCTTTTTCAATCACCTCTTCATATACTTCCGGGCCTATCCGCAGCATCATGCGTTCGCTTTCTATGCCCACGCACATTTTATCATTTACCATAAAGCACAGCCCGCCAAACATTTTCTTTTCTTCGGTGATGTTGTGGGTGGCTGAGATGATTTCTCTTGCCCGGCCTGCTAATTTTTCATTGTAAGCCATAGATATTTTTTTTGCCACGAATTACACCAATTAACATTAAGAATTAGTGCGGATTTGTGTAATTCGTTGCCTGCTTCTTTATCAGGCATTCAACACATTCTGTAGTTGCTCATCTTTGTTTCTTAAATCAATGCCGCCTTCGCATAAACTTTTCAGGTTAGCTAAATAGAATGTCCATCCTGTTTTGCAGCCTACATGCCATGTTTGCTTGCCCTTGTCATCATCGGGCACGTTTTCCTGCAACAATTCTACAATAGTATAACCCAGTTCGCTTTTAATTCTAACAGAACAATCACCAGCCTTTCCAAAACTGAATTTGAAAAAATCTTTTCCATTGCAATCGAGTACGGTGCCGTATTCCGTTGTGGTGTCATCCCAGCCGTGCCAGCGCCAGGTGTATGTTAAGCCTTTTTGTGCCTTCTCATTAACGTTTATTATTTCACCTGCCGGGCTTTTGTATTCACTCATTCTCAGGAACCAGTACTCCATGCCCTCCCTTGTTGCCCAAAGATTATATAGTTTATCTGCGGGCGCATTTATATTTACCCTCACAGTAAAGCTTTTCCAATTAGTATTTTCCATACACAACTATTTTTTATTTTTTTCCAACCGCATGATAGGCCTTGTTTCGCTTCTGCGCCCCGCTTCTTTAAAGCCAGCTTTTATAAAGGTTGGCAACAAGCCGGTCCATGCAAACACGTCGGGCATTTTACTGCCTGCTTTTTGTGCTATGGGGTAGCCTTCAACAATTGTTGCGCCCTTGTCAAATGCAAACCCTGCTGTTGCTTTTAATAAAAGTGTGCTCAGGCCTTTTTTGCGGTATTCCTTTTTTATAAAGAAGCAACTTACGCTCCATACCTTCCTTTCATCCACCGGTTTCAGCACCCTTGAATTTTCAAGCTTTATATATTCTTCCCTTGGTGCCACAGCGCACCAACCCACAGCTTGTTCTCCGTGAAAAGCAACAACACCGGGCGATGATTTTTTTAAAAGCATTTTAAAAGCTTTCTTATTCCCCTCGCCTTTCATGTTGTTGAATACTGCATTGGGCAGCCGCCAGGCCATGCACCAGCACCCGCCGCAGGCGCCATTTTTGCCAAACAACTCTTCAAACTGTTTCCAGTTGCTGTTGTTGAGTGGTGCAAAATGGAATTCCATATGATTAGTTTATTGTGGCACGCTGTGCAAGCCAATTCTGTTGCCCTCTGTATCTGTTATAACGGCCATAAAACCATATTCCGGGCTGATTTCTGATGTAGTAACCATAATACTTCCACCGGCTGCTTCCACTTTGTCTAAAATATTTTGCAAATCAGGGTTGCCATTCAGGTATATCAACGGGCCATCAGTGGCAGAAGGTTTGTGAAACCCACCGCTGTCAACTACGGCGCCGCCTACGTTATTCATCATATCATCCAATGGAAACATCCGCATTTTTATATTTTCCATGTCCATCGCTATCAGCGAAACCCCAAAAATAGTTTCGTAAAATTTTGTTGCCCTGTCAAGGGTAGTGGCTGGTATTTCAAACCAGCTGATTGCATTTTTCATTATGTTTTTTTTAAGATGATAGTAAATTCATTTCTAATAACTGCACAGTTCCCCACTCAACCTGAAGTATATAGAAGTACAAAATATACCACCGCCGAAAGCTGTAATTTATTTGTGCCTTATTACAAAGGCACTGAGAATCATAAAAATTATTTTAAAGAAACGATGGCCACCACGAAATAGGGCACACAACCTGAACGCCGCCGCCTTTCTTTTCTGGTTTTGGCGATACTTGTTTTTTTGGCTGTGCAGCAGTAGCGGCAGCGCTGGCTTTTGCTGTTGTTTTCTTTAACACAGCAGTATCAGCTTTATTTCCTTCCTGTTTTAGCGGGCCGCACGCAGGAGTGCTTGCGGCAAGGCAAATATTTGTTATGCAAAAAAGTGTTGCCAACAAAAAACAAAAGATGTGTTTCATAATCAGCCAGTTTAGCAGGCAATAAATATAGTCATTTTTTCCGGCGGTATTCCAAATCAAAATCGGTTTTCCATGTTTTGCCATTGTCGGTGCTGCTTTCGCCGTGCTGCCTTACTTTATCCGGGCCCAGGTTATGGAATGTCATTTTCTGGGTTTTATAAGTGCCGTCGGGCTGTTTTTCATTATCTGTTTCCAGCACCATTTTTTTATCTGCATAATGGCCGTTGAAATATTCAGTAACGCCGCCTGCATTGTCTACCCAATATTGCTGCCACCGCTTTTTGGCAGCATTATAAGTATTGTAGCTTTTGCCTGCATAGCGGATGCCTTTTACTACTGAGGCGCTGCTCCACTCTTCCAGTATGATGCAGCTATCCAGTATCATTGATATTTTGCTGTCGCCTGCTTTTTTGCCATTGGCGTTGTTGAATGCTTCCCAGTCCCCAATCCAAAAATCAAACTGGCGGTAAACGGTATCGCCGCAGGGGCTTTGTGCCTTTGCCATACTTATCGCAATAAACAGGAAAACAACAAGGAAAATTTTTTTCATAGTCCGATTTTTACATTGTAATCTATTAATAAAATTATCAGAACGTAAAGCAATCTTGCTCAATAATGAATTTTAAAGGATAAAACCAGTAATCATCAGGACAAAGGCAGGTTTAAATTTCCTTTTTTCCGTTTCAGTATTATTATTTCATGTTAAAATTAATTTGGCAAAAATTACCGGAAAAAATTTTTTCTCTTTGTCCGGAAAGTAAAAACGGCTTCGTCATACTAAAACATTTAAAAACAATTAAACCAAAAATTATGGAAAAGTTCATGCTCATCTTCCACTCCGACATGTCAAAAGAACAAGAACAATCACCCGAGGAAATGCAGGCTACAATGGCCAAATGGATGGCCTGGATTGATAAGCTTGCCCAGGCGGGCAAATATGTAGGCGGCGAAGCGCTGTTGCCTGGCGGGAAAAATATTAAGGGCAGCCATAAAAATGTAACTGATGGGCCATACACTGAAGGCAAAGAAATTGTAGGCGGTTATTTTATTGTAAATGCAGATAACTACGACGAAGCAATTGCTCTTTGCAACGATTACCCTGACTATGAAAATGGCGGGTATATCCAGGTAAGGCAGGTGATGAAATTCGATATGTAAACCAGGTACATAAAAGTACAGCCATGATAAAGAACACAATTAGTTTTGTGTTCTTTATTTTGCTTTGTAATGGGCACCGCTTTTGAAATTGAAAATTTAGTTGGCAACCTTTTTCGCCATGAATGGGGTAAGCTGGTGGCTGTGCTTACAAAATTGGTAGGGCCGCAAAACCTGCAACTGGCAGAAGATGTGGCTCAGGAAACATTATTGAAAGCACTTGATACGTGGAAGATAAATGGGTTGCCGGAGAACCCTTCTGCATGGTTGTTTGCTGTGGCCCGGAATAAAACTATTGACGTTTTGCGCCGGCAAAAAACGCATCAGCGGTATGCAAAAACCATCACTCCATTATTAAAGAGCGAATACACGCTGTCCCCCACAGTAAAGGAAATAGTAAGCGATGCACATATTGATGATGACCAGTTGAAAATGATGTTTGTATGTTGCCATCCTCACATACCTGCAGAAGGGCAGGTGGCAGTGATATTAAAAACTTTGTGCGGTTTTAGTGTGTCAGAAATTGCAAAAGCATTCGTGACAAATTATGATACTATTGAGAAAAGGCTGTACCGTGCCCGCCAGTCGTTAAGGAAAAGCAATGTATCATTTGAACTGCCTTCTAAAAATGAATTGGAACAGCGCCTGGAAAATGTATTAACGGCTATTTACCTTTTATTCAATGAAGGCTACAACTCTACACACCATGCTGATTTGATAAGAAAGGATTTGGTGCAGGAAGCAATACGGCTCTGCGGCCTTGTTAGCCGGAGCAAACTGTTGAATACCGGCTCAGCACATGCGCTGCTTTCGCTTATGTATTTTATATCGGCACGTACCGAAGCAAGGCTTGATGCAGAAGGCAATATTTTATTAATGAAAGACCAGGACCGCAGTAAATGGGACAGGGAAATGATAATGAAAGCCATAGCAGAACTGGAAGCATCGGCAGTATCAGAAAAGTTAAGCAGGTACCACATAGAAGCAGGCATTGCTTTTGAATATGCCAAGGCAGAAAAATTCGAGCATACCAATTGGGAAAGCATATTGCATTATTATGATGTGCTGTATAAAATTTACCCTTCTCCTGTAATTGCGCTGAACAGGGCAATAGTTATTGGCGAAGTGCATGGCCCGGCAAATGCTATAGCATCAATAGAATCCATTGAAAATATCGGGTTGCTGAAAAAATATTATTTGTTGCCTGCAACACTTGGCGAGCTTTACAAAAAAACAGGCGATAAAGACAAAGCCCTTGCTTATTTCAAAGAAGCGTTAATACTGAACCAGTCTGCCGCTGAACAAAAATTAATACAACAAAAGATAGCCAGCCTGCAGCAATAACAAATTTTTTTTCTTCCTTTTTGTGTAAAATCAAAAATGGTTTCATCCCATACACAAACCGATGGTGTATGAAGCATAAAACAAGGCAGTGGGATGCCCGTTATTTTCAAATAATTTTTCAGGCTGTTTTTTTAAGCTATGGCTTATTGTATTTGCATTGGGCTGCTGAGTGGTGGCTGTATGCAATGTATTTTACCAGCAGCATTGCCACACAATTTATTTGTGAATACAAGCTGGTACCGGATAAACTGAAAGCCATACCATTTAAAGAAAGGTTTGCAAGGGGGTTCCCATCTATACTCATCAGCTCTTTTGGGCTTACGCTTTTATTAAAGACAAACAGTTTTTATGTAGCTGTATTTGCTGCAGTTGTTTCTATCCTGTCAAAATATATTATACGTGTTAACGGCAAGCATGTTTTCAACCCAAGCGCATTGGGTATTGCGGCAGCCATCAGCATTACAGGCAACGCATGGTTCAGCCCGGGCCAATGGGGCAGCAGCGCTGTTATTTTATTTGGCGTTGCTTGCCTTGGCTTTATTGTAGTAACCCGGGTGCAAAAGCTTGATGTGAGCCTTGCGTTTCTAGGCACATTTGCCGGGCTGCTTTTTATAAGGCAAATAATTTTTTTGCAATGGCCGCTTGATTTTTTTGTGCAATCATTAAGCACGGGCAGCTTGCTGTTGTTTTCATTTTTTATGATTACCGACCCGAAAACAACGCCCAACCACCCTGCAGCAAGAATTATTTGGGCAATGGCTGTGGCTGCTGTTTCATTCTATCTGGCAACATTCAAATTTATAAATGGCGCACCTGTATGGGTGCTGGTGTGCAGCCAGCCGTTAGTGCCAGTGATGGATTATTTATTCAAGGCAAAAAAATTCGAGTGGGAAAAGCCCCTTCTAACCTCCCATGTGGGGAGGGACAGGGCAAGAGTACAATTATCACAAGTAACTGCTGAATAGCCGGCATTAAAAGAAACGCTTATAAATAAAAAGATTAACCATTTTAATAACAAACAACCCTTACCACCTTGGGGACTAAAGCCCCTTTAGGGGTTTGGGGTAAAAACTACTTGTATGAAAAAGAAAATTGCAATTATTGCTGCTGTTATTGCCGCTTCGCCAATGCTGTACTCCTTTTGTGGGTTTTATGTAAGCAAGGCAGATGCTACATTAAAAAACAAAACCAGCCAGGTTATTTTAGTACGTGACGGCAACAGGAATGTTATTACGATGTATAATGATTTTAAAGGCGACACAAAAGATTTTGCGATGGTGGTGCCGGTGCCGGTTATTCTGCAAAAAAGCGATGTGAAAGTAATTGACCAAAGCCTGTTTCAACGGCTAAATGATTACAGTGCGCCAAGGCTGGTGGAGTATTATGACCAGAACCCTTGTAATGACTATGGCTATGCAGACGCACTTTCTGCAAAAGTTTCAGGGGCACAATTAAATGAAGTTGTTGTTACAGGAATGGGCAGGGCCAAAAAAGAATACAAAGTAAAAGTGGAAGCCCAATACATCGTTGGCGAATACGATATCATTATACTCAGCGCAAAAGAAAGCACGGGTTTGAAGGATTGGCTAACAGATAATGGGTATAAAATTCCTGCGGGCGCAGAAGAAGTATTGGACCCATACATCAAAAGCAACCTGAAATTTTTTGTAGTAAAAGTGAATGAAAAGGAAAAGAAAAAACTGCCGGGTAATTTTTTGCGCCCGATTCAAATCAGTTTTAATTCACCCAAGTTTATGTTGCCAATTCGGTTGGGCATGGCGAATGCAGATGGCGACCAGGACTTGATAGTATATGCCTTCACCAAAAAAGGAAGGATTGAATGTACTAACTATAGAAACGTTGATATCCCTACAGGGAATAAAATACCATTGTTTGTACAAAAAAACTTTGGTGCTTTCTATGATAACCTTTTTACTTACCAATGGAACAAAGAAAACCAGGATGTTTCTTTTTTAGAATATGCGTGGGACGTGAGCCCGCAAAATTTTATAAAATGCGACCCTTGTATTGCCACAGCGCCATCGCAACAGGACATTGTGCAGGCCGGCGTGTGGTGGCTCAATAAAGACTGGAGCGATTACAGCGATGTGGAAGAACAGGAAGAAGAAATTGGCATCAGCCCCAATGTGCATTTCACCCGTTTGCATTTCCGTTACAACAGGAACCATTTTGCACAGGACCTGATGTTTCAGGTAACTCCAAATAAAGAAAACTTCCAGGCAAGGTATGTGATTACGCACCCGGCCACCGGCAGTTTTACTTGCGATGCAGGCAAAAAATATTTGCAGGATTTAAAGAAAAGAAGGAAAGCAGAGTTACATGAGCTTACTGCGCTTACAGGAAAAGACATTGACACATGGCAGGATATGGCTGATGCAAAAAATGACGAAGAAGATGTGAAGGAAGCCCAATATGCAACATTGATAGACAGAGCAAAAGAAGATAGGCAAAATGAAAACCATTCTTTGGCAGGGTTTGTTTTGCTGGGCGCTGCTGTATTAGGCACAGGTATGTTTATTCGTTCAAAAGGCATTATATAGTTTTTCATGGTTCAACAGGAAGTTTGGTAAAACGGCCGCTCTTTCCAGGGCGGCTTTTTTAATAAAAATGCCCCGGTTCATCGGGGCATTTCATTTTACCAAAAACTACTCTTTACTCAATAATTATTTTCTTCACTTCCATTATATCATCGCTATACAATTGCAATAAATAAATACCTTTTGCAATACCAGAAACGTTATACCGGTTGTTAATATTCTTTTCAAAATGCCTTACTTCTTTGCCATTTATATCAACAAGCTTAAATGCTTTGTATTGTTCCGCATTGGCAACCACAATAAAATCTTTTGCAGGGTTTGGTTGTACTGTCACGCTATTGCCTTGTGCAAAATTGATTTTAATGATTTGGCTGTAAGTAAATATTCCGTCTTTGTCAACCATTTTTAAACGGTAGTAATTAACCCCATTCAATGGTGAATTATCAATGCCAGAATAGTAATTACTATTGCTGCCGCCGGCAGAAACGTTTCCAATATTTTTGAACACTCTTCCATCACCGCTGCGTTCCATTTCAAAATGGCGGGTATTTATTTCATTTTCTGTACGCCATTGCAGCTGCACTGTTTTATTTTGTTTGTATGCAGTAAATGAAAGCAGCTTTAAAGGAACAACACTGCCCATGTTTATTTTCCAAAGCTCATTCAAATCTGTGCCATCATTGGCGGAGAAATAAACTGCATTATTAAGGTTGATTAAGCCTGAAGGGTTGCTGCCAGCAGCGCCCGGGTTAAGGTCGCTAACCAATGATGTGCCGGCAACCGTTCCATCTGTTTTCCATATCTCCATACCAGAAGCTGCATCCACAAAAGCAAACAACGCCTGATTATTGTCGTAAGCGGCTATGTAATTTAAATTGTCATCAATAGTTTGCTCCTCGCCGGATGGCGCCTGGTATGTTTTTATATTAACTGTGCCGGCAACTGTTCCATCGCTTTTCCACAGCAATAATTTTTCTGTTTCGCCAAACAAATTTTCCTGGTCAACATAAAAATAGAATGCGCTATTATGTATGTAGAATGAATTGTTTTGTATATAGCCTGCATCAGTTGTTGTATAAGGCAACAATTCTTTCAGCAATACAGTGCCGGCTTCGGTGCCATCTGTTTTCCAAAGCTCTTCATTAACCTGGCTGCCATTCACATTCTTTTTTATAAAATAAACGTTGCCGCCAAACACATATAGCCTTCCGGCAGCATCGTTGGATGAAAATGGTTTTATTTCTATGGTGCCCGCCGCCGTACCATCACTTTTTATGAGAGACAAAACCCCGTTTTT
>CAYRRL010000068.1:0-10236 GCA_964426665.1 uncultured Ferruginibacter sp.
GTTCAGGGTTTTATGAGGATAAAACTATTTATTCAATCACTACATTGATTGTGCTTACAACATTTTTAGGTGAAATAATTTCAAGCTGGTACATCCCCGCTGCAACGGTTTTGCCAACATTTATTAAAGTTGTATTGCTTTTGCCTGTATGTGCAATTTTGCTTTGCTGCATTGCTTGCCCATTGCTGCTTAACAGCCTTGCTGTATAAAGCCCCTGTTCCATCCCATTCATTTGCACATTCATTTTCCCGTTTCTTACCGGGTTAGGGAATACCGTTATGCCATTGCCGGGAGCAGGTGCCGGCACCGGTAGCCTGCGTTTGAACGTAATATAAAACCGGTTTTCTGCTGCCGATAAAGCATCTTGTGTAATATCAAATGAAAAGCTTGAGTTATTCAACAGGCTTATATTTGTTTTGGTGCCGGTAAACCTGTCTTCAAGATAAGCGGCATAGCCTTCATCAAATTTTTCTGGCCTGAATGATAACTGATAAGTAGCCTGGTTCAATTTTAATATAGAAAGATGTATGGTATCCCTTTCGTTAATGGCGTGCCTCCTTTCTATTGAAAACAATCCTTCTTGCTTTTGTATGCAGATTCTTTCTTTTGTTGAAAAAGTCAAGAGTTTTTCAGCATCCATTTCGTCAATGCGGTTTTTATAATGCCTGTTGTATGCAACCACAATGCCATCCGCAAGGGATGGCTCGCCATACCTTGTTCCAATCAAATCTATATAGAGTTTGCTTATTGTGCCTAAAGAATTGTTTGCTGCCTGTTGCCCTGCTATTGGGCGGCTAGCTACACCGAGTGTGCTGCTGTAAATTGTTTTATCCGATTCATGAAAAACAATATTGCCGCCGTTGCCTTTCACCATAAATGCGCCGGAAGATTCTATCACGCCGGGCATAGCGCCATAGTTGCTGCTATTGCCTGTGTAAGTATATGTTACAGGCGAGCCTCCGTCACCTGAACAGGAAATGAATGTACCCACGCCATTGCTGCCAACGGCTTTGGGGTCCCACAGATAAACCGTTTTTCTGCTGCCCAGTGTGTCGTTAAATACAATATTGTCAAGTTTTATTTGCGATGCATAGGGGTTGCCTACCGGCTGAAAGCCTGATGGTGCCATAGGTATGGTAATATCGCCCAGGTACAATTCGCCTTTCGGTGCCAATGTAGTTGGTTTTGCAGCAACAAATTGGTTGGAGATAACAATGCTCCTGTCGCCCCTTACAAAAAGCATATAAACGCCAAGGCTGTCCGTAACTTTTATGCCGGTAGTGGATAAAGGCGCCTGCCAGTTGCTGGCGGCAACTTTGGAATAATGGAAAATAGAAGGGTTGTTTGTAGAGCCCTGATCAAAACCGTTAGCTGCTACAGTGCTTTTTGTTATGTGTGTGCCATAACCCGGCCTAGGGTCGTAAGCGGCAGGCGTTGTCCTGTCAGGGCAAAAAGTGCCTTCCTGCCAAGCTGCTTGTATAGTTGGCGAATTGCTCGCTTTGAATGGCGCTGTCAACAGCCTCCACCTTCTTGAATCATAATTTAAATTCATCGGCAGGTAACGCTCTACCGTTACTTTGTCAGTAATGGTTGCCTGCGCCACGCCGCCGCTGGTTGGTATTTGTGCAATGCGTGCAGTGCCGGTTGCATCCGACCTTAAAATCAGGTTGTCGTTTGTCGTTAGCACAGCCCCAATGCCAAGGCTGTCCCTTCCCAAGGGCGCAATAGCCTGTTCGGTGCCAAGGCTGGCAGTATAACCTGCAGTCTGTGTAATGTTTTTCATTGTGCGGTAACCGTTGTAAAAAGCAAGCGACCCTGTTATGCCATTTAAAGTAAGGTTGCTGGTGGCAGAGCCGCCAATCGTTCCCAAGCCAGGCGAAGGGTAAGTAACAGAATCTTTTATTGTAAGTGTATTACTGCCGATAAAAAAAGTGCCCCTCATCAATTTGAATTTATTGGCTGTTGCGTTGGTGCCAAGCGTAACGCCAGTGCTGGTATTGTTGGTTACAAAATCCACATTGCCGGCAATAGTGCTAAACTTAGCACGCTGCGGCACGGCCCCGCTAAACCATAGTTCTGCAACAGAAGGGTTAAGTGCCCCTTTAGTTGCTTCCAATGTTGTAGTTGAAAGTGTTGGGTGCATTTCAAAATTGCCCTTTACATACAGGCGCCCGTTAATATCATTCACGCCCCCGGGGTTATTGATGATTTGAAACTTAGTAGCGCTTACCAATGAATCAGTAACATAAAATGTGCTGTCAACAGTAAGGGAACGCTCAAGCCCGCCGCCGTCGGTATTATATGTAATGGCTACTATGCCGCCATATTGGAAATAATTGCCACAGGTCAAATAGTTTTGCCCGCCCGATGATGTAAGCTGTAATAAATTATTGGGTTCAGATACGCCCCCTGTTCTTTTTACAATAAAACTGTCCCTGATTACAACATAAGGGCCTGATGTTTTATTGATATTTTCCCCCAGTACAAAAAAATGGTTTTGCGAAGGGCAGTCCCAAATAAACTTGCTGAAAGATTGGCCATGGCCGCTCATGTTTTGTGTGGTTGTGGCGCCTGTTATAAGACAGGTGGAGTTAAAATTCCAGGTGCCTGTGGGTATTGTGCCGCCATTAACACCATGGTTATAAATGCCGCCATTGATTACAACAAACCTTGTGCTCACAGTAGATGTAACGGCTCCATAGCAATTAAGGGTGCCGGCCACTGTTGTGATGCAACCCGTATTGTTTGTATTAAAGGTATTCCCGCTGTTTACCGACAAAGTGCCTGAAACATCTGCCCTTACGTTATTATTTAAAGTAAAACTTACTGTATTGCCAAGCGTTAGCGATGTACCGGTGGCAATAGTTATATCATTAAACACAGCGCCGTTATTGTCTGTAAAGCTAATGGTGCTGGCAGCAGCAGACTGTAAAGTAACATTGCCTGAGTTGATTGCTAATTTTGCAATAGTTTCTGTTGGAACATTGGTAGCTGTTACATTGCCCGGGGTATTAAATATCAGCACATCAACTGCAGATGGAGAGGGCCTGTTGGGGTTCCAGCTTGTGCTTGCAGCCCAGCTTGCAGAAGCACCGCCTTGCCAGATATATTCATTGGCAGCATTATATAAAGCAGACGTGGTTGAGTACGCCGAATAAGAATGAGTTAAGTCATAGTTTGCTGCATCCACCACTGTTAGTATCAACACATAGTAGGTAGTGCCGGCAATAAGCCCGCCTACAGCCGCCGATGAACCATCACCTTTGTAAACACATCTGGCGTTCGCATCAAGCTCATACGGGGTGCCGCTGCCAAAAGCAGGGTTGGCGGTATATGTTGCAGGGCTTACAGTCGGGGTGCCAACTGCAATCGGCGAGCTGCTCACAAAAACGAGCGTGGTATGAAGGATGCTTTTATATGCTGTAGTATCGCCCCAGTTAATAGTACCAATGCCGCCGGCAATATTTAACACCGGGCTGGGCATGGCAACAGGCAGTGTGGCCACGTTAATGGATGGCCCGGAAGGCTTGTAATTGATGCATGCGCCTGAGTTGGTATAAGGGTTTATCCTGAAGTAGTACATGATGCCGGGAGAAAACCCTGTAAAACTATTATAGCTAGTAGCCGCTGTTTTTCCATTAGCGGGCCCCGGTGAAATGCTAAGCTGGTCAGCCGGGTCTGTAAAGTCAACCGGGTCGGCGGGCACACCGGCATTGCTTGCCTTTATCAGGTACCCAACAGGCAATGGGGAGCCCGTTGAAGCTGCCCATGTAAGTTGTATATTAGAAGTGCTTACTGTGCCTTTAGCAAAAGCTGTTGGGTGATTGGCGGGCTCTGCATCACTGTTTAGCGTAGCCCCGCTGCCTGTACTGCCAGCCGAATAAGTGGTTGTTGCATTTACAACTTTAAAAAGCAATACATGGTAAGTAGTACCGGGTGCAAGCCCTGTAATAGTAAGCCCGCTATGGTCGCCTGCGCTGTTGGTGCCGTCTCCATTAATGATGCAAAAGGCTGCAGCGTCATTTTGATAAACTGTGCCGGGCGCTCCAAGGTTGGTGCTTGCGGTATAAGAGGCAAGCGGATTGGTTGGCGTGCCGATTGTAACAGCGCTGCCGGCTTTTATAAAACCAAGCAGGGTATGGGTTGACGAACTGTAATTAATAGGCCCTGTCCATGAAATAGTAACACGGTCTGTAAGGCAGGTGGCAGGTGTTGTAAACGTAATGGCTGTAGGGCCGGCAACGCCTGTGTACCCCGCCACTGTTACAGGGGTGGGCGAATAATTAAATGCTTTATCTGCTACATATATGCGGTAATAATAAGCAGTATTGGCTGTAAGCCCTGTATTATTAAAAGTTGTTGCCGTGCCAATATAAACTATAGTGCCGCCGCCAATCGTATTATTCACAGCATATATACCATTTGCAATGGGAGCAGGCTCTGCTGTTGGGTTGGCAGGGTATCTTACAACAACATAGCCGCCGCCATCAACACCGGTACCGGGCGCAGACCAACTAAGGGTTAAGGAAGTGGATGTATATCCTGTAACCGATGGGCTTACCACATCATCTGGCGCCGTATTGTCAACGGCATTGCCTGCGTACATGCAAAAATCATCAAACAAATAGTTGCATGGCGTAAATGAATTATAGAAACTGCCGCCGTTGGGCCTTATGCCAATGTAGCCTGTGCCTGAGCTTGCATTAGTTGTGGTAACAATTGCTGTAAATTTTTGATAACTTAAAGTGCCAGACTGTGCTGTTGTTACCGCAGAGCTAAAGTTGTTGCCATTGGTGGATACCCTTACGTTAAAAGACCTGGTTCTGTCAGAGCTGTCTTTTCGTGCAAAAAACTGAACTACATACGACGTATTTAGCAGAACAGTATTAGCTGCTGCAGTAGGTGTAAATAATTCTGCACTGGTGGACGAGTTCGTCCAAGATATGCATTTAGGGCTGCTATTGCCGCCGGTTGATCTTATAAATGCACAAGTAACAGGTTGTGGGTTATTGGTGTTCCGGCTATAAGTAGTTACAACAGCACCATTAGCATATGAATTAGCAGCGCCCACAGGCAATGTTGAACCTGTTACTGCCTGCCCTTCAAAGCCGCCATCCATACTTGGGAAGCTGCCAATAACCTGTTGTGCGCTGGCATTAAAAAATGGCGCAATTGCCAAATGGAGCATCATCAGGCGCAATAGTAAAACGCCAACTTTTTTTGCATTTTTTTGGGGGCGGCAAAACGAACAAAAAGCTGAAAAAATAGCAATCTGTTTCATTGTATGTATTGTTTATAGTTTTTTGCTGATACCTTTTTTGTTTTTAATAAAATACAGCAATCAGTTATATTAAAACTTGTCAATTCAGAAGGAGCTGGAAAATTGGAAACGGTTCAACAATAAGTACTGGCAATTCAATCTCTTTGGCTATGCTAATCTATTTCGTTTTCCAGTAAAATGATAGGATATGGGTTTGCCGATGGGGTATTTATTTACGCAAACGTTACCAGCAAGCAAACGCAATCGTTCCCGGAGATATGTGTGCTAACAGCAGTTAATTTCAAAGGCTTTTTTGTTTTTGATAAACCGGGTAAACAAAGTAATGCAACAAACTTAATTGGGCTGGGGTACCGGTGCCTGTTTTCTTTTGTGATGGCCATCACGCCTGAAACGGAAACCCTTTGTTTCGGCATCGTTTGCGTAGATTAATTTTAAAACATTGTTAGCCAATTTTAAATTTACTATTGGCTGTTCGCCATAACAGCTGCTAATAATGATAGCTTATCTGCCTACCCGCCTGCTGAAAAATAATTTTTAAATTAACAATTGCTTATTATGAAAAAGTTTACACACGGCTTTTTGGTTTTGATGTTTATTTGCACAGCTTTAGCTGGGTTTATCAGTGTATCTCATGCACAGGATGCACAACTCATTACGCCTATAACCCTGCCTGCTGATGGCAGTTCTGCAAATACAGGTGCTTATAACCAGGTTACATGGAACCATAACGGCGCTACGGTATCTTCATCAAGTTATAGCAATTGTTCAGGGTATACTACTGGCAATACCTTAAGGGTTGGTTCCAATTCTGTATATTTCCAGGCATCAACTCCTAACAGCACTATTAACCAGGTACAGGTTAAAATACAAGCCAATTCTACTACAGCAGCAAATGCAATAGTAGCTTTCAGTGCCGATGCAGTTACCTGGACTAATTTTTCCGAATTAACCCTCCCCGCAAATAATGCAAACCCTTCCTGCTTGCCCCATACTGTTACAGCGCCGGCAGGTGCAAAATATATCAGGTTTATGAGGGTTGGTTTCGGTGGGTATACGCCATCAGGAACTGTCGGCCAAACTATTCGTTTTTTTGAGGTAAAAGTGTATGTAAACCTTGCATGCTCTAACCCAACAATTACTACACAGCCTTCTCTAATCCCACAAAATGTTTGCCTTAACGGCTCAGCCACAGCATTAACAGTTGCAACATCTGCATCAAGCCCTGCATACCAATGGTACAGCAGCAACGATGCAGTTAATAATACAAGTGGCGATGACAACCCGGTGGGTACAAATGTTGATAATTATACCCCTGCAACCGGCAGCGAAGGCACAAAATATTATTATTGTACTGTAAGCGTGTCAGGCGGGTGCTCAACAAAAAGCAATGTTTCCGGGGCAATAAATATTTTAGCGTTGCCAAATATAAACAGTCAAAATACACCAGCAGCACAATATGGTGAAAACTTTGGGTCGCCCAACCCACTAACAGTTAGTGCTACAGGCGCAGGCCTTGCTTATCAATGGTACAGCAGCACAGATGCAGCCACCAATACAACTGGCGATGATAACCCGGTAGGCACAAACAGCAACAGTTTTACGCCACCCACAACACCACAGGGCATAACATATTATTATTGCGTAGTTTCAGGCACCTGCCCACCTGCTGTTACAAGCGCTGTATCGGGGGCCATAGAAATTGTGCCTTCATGCACCGCCCCAACTTATTCAGTGCAGCCCACCGATTTTCAAACCGAGTGCCAGGGGGGTGCCTTAACGTTAGGTACTGTTGTGGCTGACCAGTCGCCCAGCTATCAATGGTATTCAAATTTAAGCAAAACAAATACAGGTGGAACTTCTGTTGGAAATGGTAACGGGGGCAGCACACCTACCTACACACCACCTTCAGGTACTGCTGGAACTTTCTATTACTATTGCGTAGCTACCAATGCTGCATGCCCTACTGCTTCTAATGCAGTGGAAATAACTGTTTACCCAACCAACCCGTTTGTGTCTCAAAATACACCGGGGGCTACTTATGCTCTTAACGCCACCGCATCAGCGCTTACCGTTACAGCTAATGGTACAGGCTTAAGCTACCAATGGTACAGCAGCACAGATGCAGCCACCAATACTACCGGAGATGATAATGCAGTAGGTGCTAGCAGCAATAGCTACACTCCTCCTACTACTGTAGCCGGCACAAAATATTA
This sequence comes from uncultured Ferruginibacter sp., assembly GCA_964426665.1. Taxonomy (GTDB): domain Bacteria; phylum Bacteroidota; class Bacteroidia; order Chitinophagales; family Chitinophagaceae; genus Ferruginibacter. The sequence goes on from CAYRRL010000068.1 coordinate 7,495, forward strand.
TTATTGCGTAATAACATCAGATTGCGGGACAGGTACGAGTGCTATATCAGGCGCAATAGCCGTAGTGCCTTATGCAGTAGGCGATTTTGGTTCGCTTGGCACAGGTAACTGGGGCACTACCAATGCCAATTGGCGCCAATGGAACGGCACTGCGTGGGCAACTGTGCCTGCAGGAGCGCCGGGCGTAAACGATAATGTATATATTCTTGCAGGCCATACTGTAACAGTGGAAGTAAGCGCAAAAAACTGCAAAAGCCTTATAGTTGACGGCACTTTAAAAACAAACAGCCTTGTTAACAGCCCCGTATATGTGAGGATAAATGGCACGCCGGGTAAAGTTACAGTAAACACAGGCGGGTTTATCGGCAACTCGGTTAACCCAACTGGTGATAACGCTGATGGGATTGGGCTGGATTTGTTTGGCACTAATATTACAATTGACGGCACTGGCGGCGGGATATTTATATCAAGAATGAAAACAAATACCAGCGGCACTACTGTAACGGTCGACCATGATATGACCATTAATTATCATGGAACAACAAACCAGGGAGGGCATACTGCCGGCTTCTATCCAAACTCTGCAACAGTTGATAATACAACACTTACCATTAACAGTGGCAAGACCTTGACCTTTGCCCCATGGTCTATTTTAGGAACTACTTCATCCTCTAACGGTATTCCTGCTTTAAATATGACAGTGAATGTTAATGGTACACTAACGCTGCAGGATAGCCCAGCACCTAATGGCGGTGCGGTAGGAGCAGTCAATAGTTTTATATATGGTGGTGTGGCAGCAGGTAAAATTTTTACGCTTAATATAGGTAATGGAGGGGTTGTAAATACACCTCAGATTTGCCCTAATGGAACTGTTTCTGGCGGTGGCGTTGGTACAGGTACAGATGCAGTAATAACTGTTACCGGCACAGGTCAGTTAAACGTAAGCAAAACAGCAGACTTTAGGAAAACATCTCAAATAGTAACTGGCACGGGAGCATTTAACCTGTTAAGCGGCGCCACACTCAGAATAGGCTCACCTGATGGCATTGCCGCCAGTGCAGCTTTAGGACATATTCAAACCTCCACCCGTTCTTTCAGCACCGGTGCAAATTATAGTTATGAGGGTACAGCAGCGCAGGTTTCAGGCGATGGGTTGCCTGCAACAGTAAACAACCTTACCCTTAATAACACAAGTGGCCTTACCCTTACCGGTAGTGTATCGGTAAGCAATTCCTTGACGCTTAGTAACGGTAAAATTGCCACAGGCGCTAATACAATTACAACAAGCCTGGCAGGCAGTTCTATAGCCGGGGCATCTTCATCAAGCTATATAAATGGCAATTTAGAAAGGGCTGTAGCAGCTGGCGCTTCTGTTGTTGCCTTCCCAATAGGCGATGCTAATAATTATGCCCCAGTATCGCTTGATTTTAGCGCAGGCAACACTGCTGGGAATGTAACAACCAGTACAACCAAACCGGGCGTGCCACCTGCAGCGGGTAATGCCCCCGCCGGATCAGGCATTGATCAGGTAAAATATATAGACAGAAGCTGGTCGTTTGCTACTACCATTGCCAGCCCTGAATATGCAGCAACATTTACTTACATTGACCCATCCGATGTGGTTGGCGGCGCCAATACCAGCGCCCTGATAATTGGCAAAAATAGCGGCGGCACATGGTCTAACCCCGGCGTTGCATTAAGTGGTTCCCCTTCTGTAAGCACAGTGGGTGGCCAAACTTCGTTCAGTACTTTCTATCTTGGCGAAGCAGCGCCTGTAGCCTGTATCAATAACACCTTCAGCGGCACGGGCAACTGGACAGATGGCACAAAATGGAGCTGCGGTGCGCCACCAAACAGTGGCGATAATGTTACGATAGCCGCAGGCGCCAACGCAACATTAGACACCGACTTTGACGTTGCCGGCAGTTTAACGATGGCAGCCACCAGCACGCTAACGGTAAACCCAACACGCACATTGGCAGTAAGCGGCACAGCGGATTTTGCCGGCCAGGCCGTAACGTTTAAATCCGATGCCAGCGGCACAGCCTCTTTGGGCGAAGTAGGCGGCACCTTGAGCGGCGCTACTAACGTAACGGTGGAGCGCTATATACCGAACAACAATTTCCGTTCATGGAGGTTGTTGTCAGTTCCAACGCAAAGCAGCCGCACCATCCGCCAGGAATGGCAGGAAGGCGACGCCAACCCCTTGCCAAAAGACAACCTTGGCGAGGCAGGCTACGGCACGCAGATAACGGGTGTGTTCACTACACAGGCAGCAGCAGCAGCAGCCGGGTTTGACAGCACATCGGTGCAGGCAGGCATGCTGAGCTACACAGGCAGCGCATGGGCAAACGTAACCAGCACTAACCAGCCAATCAACAACCAGAAGTCATGGTTCCTGTACATCCGTGGCGACAGGGCGCAAACAGTAACCGGCACGGTAGGCAACTCGTCAGCCACTACACTGAGGACAAGGGGCACAGTATATACCGGTGACCGGACCAATAACGTAGGGGCAGGCGCCTTTGCGCTAATACCGAACGAATACCCGTCCGCCATCAACTTCACCGGCTTGACACGTACTGGCGGCGTGAACAATGTGTTCTACATCTGGGACAGCAAGAAGCTTAGCGGCAGCAGCCTTGGCGTGTACCAGACCTTCAGCGGCACCAACAGCTTCAATTGTTTGATAAACGGCGGCAGCTATACGTACCTGGCGCCCAACACCACGATAGAAAGCGG
>CAYRRL010000069.1:0-4793 GCA_964426665.1 uncultured Ferruginibacter sp.
TTAAAACATGGAAATATTCTACTTTTAAATCGTACTAAAAATGGGGAGCCTACAAAGGTCACTATGTGAAGTAATTTGTCAAACCGTGTTTTCCCCGTTTTTCACTTTGCAGTTTAGGGTCTGTCAAAAATTACAGCCAACGGGAGTTTGTGAAAAAACTCTTGTTTCTACCCAAATATACACAGAATGTGAATTGGTAAAATAGCGTATGGTTTTTGAGATAAAACGGTATGCAATTTATAGAAGGAATCAACCGTCATCAAAGTTATTTCAGTACGCTTGAAAGCCAGGTGTCTGCTGATAACGCAGTAAGATTAATAGATGCATTTATTGATAAGCTAGATTTGGAAAAATTAGGTTTTAGTAACACCACCCCTAAAAGCGAAGGCCGCCCGCCGTATGCAGCGTCCGTTCTTTTAAAATTATACCTTTATGGATACCTCAATAAAATCCGGAGCAGCCGGAAATTGGAAAAAGAATGCAGCCGCAATATAGAAGTGCAATGGCTGTTACAAAATCTTCAGCCCAATTACCATACCATATCCAACTTCCGTAAACTGCATGCAGTTCCGTTACAAAACATGTTCCGGCTGTACATTTTGTTTTTGAACGATGCCGGCCTGCTTGGCAAAAGCACGATAGCAGTAGATGGCAGCAAGTTTAAAGCAGTAAACAGTAAAAAGAATAATTACAATCAAAAAAAGATAGACAAGCACCGTCAATTTATCACCGATAAGGCAACAAAATATTTAGCGGAACTTGATGAACTGGATAAAGAAGAAATTGCCAGCGATGAAGTGATGGTAAAGAAAGAAAAAATAAAACAGGGCCTGGAAAAATTAAAAGAACGCACCATCAAATACGATACGCTTCAGCAACAATTAAACAATACAACAGACAGGCAAATAAGTACCACGGATGCAGACAGCCGGAGTATACTTATTACAAAAAGCATTGTGGAGGTAGCATACAATGTACAAAATGCGGTGGATGACAAACATAATTTAATTGTGCATACCGGGGTCACCAACAGCAACGATGGCAAGGCATTGCACAAAGCAGCTGCACAGGCAAAACAAAATTTGCAGTTAGAAAAAGAAGGCAGCCTGATGGTACTGGCTGACAAAGGCTACCACACAGGGGCAGAGCTGCAGCAATGCCAGCAGGATAATATGGTTACCCATGTAGCTTATAAGGAACAACCGGGTGTAAAACATATTGCCAATGAATTTTTAGCAGAAAGTTTTAGTTATGATAAAGCAACAGATAGCTATACCTGCCCCGCAGGCGCTGTGCTAACATCTCTGGGTACGTGGCATAATAAAAAGGGGGAGGCCAATGAAACAAGCTACCGTTTTAAAACCTACCGTACGGAAGCCTGTAAAACCTGCGCCTTAAAAAACCAGTGCACCAAACTTAACAAACGGATTATACAACGCAGCGAATACCAGGATGCCGTGGATGTTAATGATAACAACATCAAAGAAAACCCACAGTATTACAAACGAAGGCAGGCCATTTGTGAACACCCCTTTGGAAGTATCAAACGGCATTGGGGTTATACGCATACATTGCTAAAGGGATTGCAGAAAGTAAATGGGGAAATGAACCTGATCATGTTTTGTTACAACTTTATGCGTACCAAAAATATACTGGGTTTTGAAAAGATGTTGAAGGCAATCCAAAATTGGGCCCCCAACTACGATAAGATAGTTTGTGCTTTAAAAAACGGTGTTATCAAAACTCTTTACAGTCGAAATGGGCTTTCTGTTTTTTTGCAGTTGTACAGGTTAATTTTTTTAAGGGCTGTTTCAATGAAGCGTTGCAGGCTTTGCATGAAATTATAGAAGCCTTTTTTGAAAGTGTTGAGAGGTTTTTTCACAGTCTGACGATCAGGTATTGCCGAAGTTGCGGTTAAATTTAATAAACTTCTTAGTTATAGTGACCAGCAATTTTGGCAATACCCATGTTGTACGCAGTTGTTGATAATCGGATCTACTGGCCGCACCAGGTTTTGAATACAAGCTAATTTCTTGTCAATCCCTGATTGACGAAGTAGCTTGTGATGTCAGCCAAGACGGTTGGTACAAAAATGTCGCAGATCTTTCTGCAAAAAATGGCCGTTTCTGAAAAATATCTTGGCTAAACTATTGACATTGTCATTTTTCAACCCGAACTTCGAAAAGTATATCGCCTTTGCGATCGAAAGCGAGCTTTCGTCGACGCAGTCGAACTTTTCGCACAAAACTTCTCACGAAACGGCCACGTTTATACGCAGAAAAAATCGAGAAAAATTATTTTACCAATAAGACTTGGATGCAAAACTGGTAGCGGACTTAGAGACGTGTCAATCAATTGCGTTACAACATTTGTATTTGCGCAACATTTGTTCACTAACTATTTGATTTCAAATTAAAAAATGAACAAATTTATCTTTAAAGTTTCAAAGGGGGTTGCACTTGTTTTCAACGGGTAACAATAATAACGGGAATTAAAAATAAATAAAAATCACAGCCATGCCGCAAAAAATGCAATCGCCGGTTTCACTTTTGCTTCGCCGCTTCATTTATCACTTCCATCTCGGCATCACTAAATGTTTGCCAGCCCCTTAGCTTGTCGTCCCACGAAAAAGTGCCCCTTGCCATAAATGTTTTGTACTCTTCATTCAATGCCTTGCTGATGGCTTCAATGGTATTGCCAAAAAAAGCAACCTCGGTTGTTGCATATAATGAGGGCTTCCTCTTTTTATTTTTAAATACCAGTTGTTTTGCCAAATGCTCTTTGCAAAAGGCAGCATCCCTTAAAGTAATGATGTATTGATTGTTGGGGCTGTACTTCAGCACTGCTTTTTCTTCTGTGCCGGAAGCTGCAATTTCAGCCAGTAATTTTTGTACCGCATTGCCGCCGGCCACAAAACCCGGGCTAATATGTTCGTAAGCGCCAACAATAAAAGGCACAGTCAGCCCATCAAGGATAATATCCTTTTTTCTTGCTGCCTCAATTAATTTGTACCAGAAGTTCTCAATATGCATTTTGCAACAGGTTGTTTTTGCATTGAAGATAAGGGCCAAAACTGAAAGTTGCGGCGGCGCAACGCCAATAATAGCGGCATAAAAACTTGTTTTGGGTTTATATTTACCTTAAAAATTTTACAGCATGAGAATCATCAGGCGCATTGCGAAAATTGTTGGCTGGCTGTTGCTGCTGGCTTTAATAATTGCAATAGTAATTGCATGGAAGGTTTTCCCTGCGGTAAGCGGCTATGGAGCCAAAAATATGTGCTCAGCCGTGTACCTGCAGCACCGGCAGCCAAGTGATATTTTAAAAGAAGACCTGGCCAGTTTCCCGCTGTCGCTTGGCAGCTTTACAATAAATGAAAAGGATTCTTCTGTTACAGGAACAGTATGGGGCTTTGCAAAAAGAAAAGCCATTTTCAGGAGCCGCATTGGCAGCACATTGATAAATGATTTTACTGAGGCAGAGGTAAGGGCACAGCAATTTTCAATTCCCGGCAAGCCAATAATAAACACAGATACTATTGCTTGGCCTTACGGCGGCAAAATAGTTGATTCAATCCCTGCTTCCATTAACCGGGCTAAATTAAATGCGGCTGTTGACAGGTTGATGAATGAAACAGCTAACGGCAAGCCATGCCGCACAAGGGCAGTGCTGGTATTGTATGATGGCAAAATTGTTGCAGAAAAATATGCGCCGGGCTTTGATAAAAACACCCTGATGCTTGGGTGGTCAATGAGCAAAAGCATTACAGGCGCTTTAACGGGCATATTGGCAAGGCAGGGAAAGGTGGATATAAATAAAGAAGCGCCGGTAAAAGAATGGGCTGGCACCGGTAAACAAAAAATTACGCTGAAAGACTTGCTGCAGCAAAGCAGCGGGCTCGATTTTGCAGAGGAGTACGATATGCCCAGCGATGTTACCAAAATGCTTTTCAGCAAGGGCGATATGGCAGCCTACGCCGCATCAAGGCCATTGCAGCACCAGCCAGGCACAGTCTTCAACTATACCAGCGGCAACACCAATATCATCAGCCGCATCATCAGGAATACTGTTGGCGAAACAGCCTATGCGGCTTTCCCTTACCGTGAGCTTTTTTACAAAATCAATGCTTATAGTTTTATGCTGGAGCCGGATGCATCGGGCACTTATATCGGCTCGTCGTACAGCTATGCCACTGCAAGGGATTTTGCAAGGTTTGGCCTGCTGTATTACAACAACGGGGTATGGAACGGCCAGCAAATATTGCCTGAAGGCTGGGTTAAAGCATCATCGCAACCATGCCCTGCAAACAAAGCTGGCTGGTACGGCTACCAGTTTTGGATAAATGGGAAAGACGAAAAAGATTCAACCAGGCGGCGTTTTCCAGATGTGCCGGGTGATTTATTGTTCTGCAGCGGCTATGGCGGTCAGGGCATTTTTATTATCCCGTCAAAAAAAATTATTGCAGTAAGGCTTGGGCTAAACCCTATTGACAGGAACCAGTTTTTAAAAGAAGTTATTGAGGCTATTGCCCCGTAACAGAATATGCCCTTACGGGTTTACCACCAATGTGCCTGCCATGCTTAAGCCATGTATTGTGCAATGGTATTGGAATGTGCCGGGCGTATTGGCTGTGTATGAGTAGCTGCCGCCTGCATTTATATCACCCGAATCGAATGTTGTGCCATCATTAGATGTGGCAGTGTGGGTACTGCCGCCATTGTTCACCCATTTTACCACCGTTCCTTTGGCCACCGTTTGAGTAGCGGGGGAAAATGACATGCCTGAAATAGTGA
>CAYRRL010000069.1:4803-10195 GCA_964426665.1 uncultured Ferruginibacter sp.
GATGTTGTTGCCGGAAGCAGGCGGGTTGTTATTGTTGTAGTTATTGCTGTTTTTGCTGCAACCTGTCAGCAAAAAAATAAATGCGAAGCAGGCAGAGGCAACAATGGCTTTGCTTTTCATAGTAATGAGTTGTTATAGTAAAATACCCTTTTCAATCAGTACGGCAATGCCATGAAAATGGTTGCTGGTTTTGTTTATGTATTCTTTATATAAAATCTAAAATTGTTAAGTTTAATGATGCCATTTTGCAATTGGAGAATGAAGTGGCTTTTGCAGCACACCTGAAAGATCCGCCATTAACAAACAAGCTGGTTATTCTCAGGGGCAAAACAGAGCAAACAACCACTATAACAAAAGAAGACCGTTCCACTTGCCTTAATATTTGCCATGAAGGGGATTGTGGCAATGGCACGTTTACAGATAAGGATGGCATGGAATACATGGCCAAATTAAAAAGGGAAAAAGAAGGCAAAGGCAAATTGGCCAGCACTAATGGTTATACTTACGAAGGGGAGTGGCTCAACGGCAAAATGAATGGCAAAGGCAGCATGTCGTTTGCTAACGGCAACAGGCATGCCGGCAATTTTGTGAACGGCGAATTAGAAGGCGAAGTAAGTGTTTGCACAAGGGCAACCAACAGCACCGCCATTGTTATGCACAAAAAAGGGAAGCAGCAGCAATAATTTTATTTTTTTAAATCTGATGGGGTTACTTCATTGCTCAGCAGCCAGCCAAATTCATCCCATTGTTTATTGCTTGTGCTGGGGCCTGCCTTCCCTTCAATATATTCTTTCACTAATTGCTTGCCGTAATTGTAATTGATGATGTAGCTTCTGTTGGCCCTGATAAAGCTGATGGATTTTTTTGCTGTTTCTTCATTGGCGAGCGAAAAATTCTGCAGCCAGTACATCGCTTCTGCCTCCGTCATTGTTTTGTTAAGCAAGCCTCTTCCCACTTCGTTGCGCACAAAGTTCAGCTGGTCTTTTAGTTCCATTGCTTTAAAGTAAAGGGCAATGCCTGTTGTGTCAAGCCCGGCTAATGGCAGCAATACATTTTTTGCCAGGTTTACTTTTTCTTCCCCCGGCAGCACAAGCGAAATGCCGTAGTTGGCGCTGCCCTCTGCAATTAAAGATTGCGGGCTGTACAATGGGTAAAATGAAATTTCAACCCAGCCTTTGCCACGGTACAGTTTTTCTTCAAGCAGCATATTATATACATGGTGGCCGGGGTAGCTTTCGTGGCTGCCCACATCAATCACACGGTCAATAAAAATTTTTGTATCAGTATTGATTTGGATAACACTGCGGTAATTGCCTTTGTACCAGTTGTAGCCAGCCCATGGCTTATTGTTTACAAATTCAAGTGAGAAGCTTTCATTGGCTGGCAGGCTGTAATGTTGTAAGGTACGTTTCCTGCATTCTGCAATGGCTGTTTTTATTACCGTATCTAATTTTTCTTTTGGTATAATAAACTTATTCGCCAGCAGCTGCACCCTGTTGTTTACTTCGCCTTTGCCGGGCAGCAGGGCATCAAGCTGCTGAATGATATTTTTAAAATGGGCAGAATCATTTACCGGTACCGTGGTGCCGTACAAATCCCTGCACTCGTCATCAAACGAAGCGGTGTCGCCGCCAACTAATTTTACCCTTCGTTCAAAAGCCTTCAACTGGGATTGCAGCCACACAGAGCGTTTTGCCAATGTATCATTTGGATTTTTTTCAAATGCCTTTAATTCGTTTGCCAAATTATTGGCTGCCGTTAAAAAACTGTCTTTAGGAAAAATGCTGCCAGCTTTAGCCGCAGGTTTTAAAGAGTCGGGCCCGTAATAGGCATCCACAAACGATTCATCGTATTGCCCAATAGAAAGCCCAAGGCGCACATATTTTTCGGCAAGCTTGTTTAGCCGGGCAGCATCAGCCGTATTGGTTTCTTTTTTTGTTTCGGCGCATGAAACAAAACAAAGGAAGGCAAGCGGCAAAATAAGTTTGTGCATAGCAGTTGGTTTTAATACAGGGGTTGAAGATACAATATGTGCCGCTGTATTTTTCTTTTCTCTATTTTTATGAAAAATATGTACCATGAAAAAAGACGTGTTATACATTTTGTCCCACGGCAGGGCAGCGGCCATTAATAAAAAAGACGGCAGCATTATATGGGAAGCAAAGCTAAAAGACTATGCAGGCAGCAGCATGGTAAAATCTATTGGGCAAATAACTGTGGAAGGCGATAAAGTATTTATAGGCAGCGGCGGCATATTGCTTTGCCTTGCGGCAAAAGACGGCTCATTGCTTTGGAAGAACGAATTAAAAGGCTGGGGCTATAATTATATAAGTTTTGCCGGGGCTGGCAGCGAAGGCAGCGCAGCAGCTATGCAGCAGGCGGCCGCAGCAAGCGCCACCATTGCCACTGCATCTTCTGCTACTTAATTATGCATCTTAAACAAAAAGCGCATGCCCATTTCCTGCAACTGGCAAATGAAAAAATTGCTTCGCTGCAGGCTGTGTTAGCCGGGCTTAAAGAAAGCGCTGCCAACGAAACCAAAAGCACAGCAGGCGATAAGCATGAAACAGCATTAGCCATGCTGCAGATTGAAGAAGCCAATACAAGGCAGCAATTGCAGCAGGTGATTGGCCAAAAAGATATACTGCAAAAGATAAACCCGGCCATCGCCACCGTTAGTGTGGTAAATGGAAGCCTTATACAAACTGGCAAAGGCTATTTGTTCATGAGCGCTGCTTTGGGCAAGGCAAATTTGGAAGGCCATGAGGTTACAGCGCTTTCCGCACAATCGCCACTAGGCAAAAAGCTGATGGGGCTCGCTGCAGGCGCTGTTGTGGAAATAAACAACAGCAAGTATGTTATCCTCAATATTTTTTAGCAGTAAATGGGTTAGTGCTTTATCAGCAGTTTTTTACTGCTGCTGCTGTTGTTATTAATAAAACGTACAACATATAAACCTGCGGGCAGGTGCGATACATCAAAGTTTGCAGTTGCAGTATTTACGTTTCTTTTAAGTACTGTGCTGCCGTTGCTGCTGATAATTGATAATTCCCCCGGTTGTGCAATGCCGCTTACAGTTATCATGTTGCCTGCAGGGTTTGGCGAAACTGCAACAACAGTGTTGGTTTTCATTTTCACCATTATTACATCGCTGTACGATATTTTGCCATCAATGCCCTTCATCTTCAACCTGTAAAAATATTTGCTTTCAAAAGCATTGATAGTATTGTCTGTAAAATGATAGCTGTTTGTTTGCCCTGCATTTACTGTGGCAATTTTATTAAAGCGGATAGCATCAGTGCTACTCTCAATTTCAAATTGAGCAAATGGGATAGCGCCGGAAATTTTCCAGCTCAAATCTGTTTTTTCATTCTTATAAATGCCATCGAATGAAAGCAGGCCCAGCGGCACCACAGTGGTTTTGCTGAAAGATATATCATCAAAATAAGCATTGATAGCCGGCTGGTTGATGTGCAACTGTGATTGCAGCCTTATAGTAACTTTTCTTGTGCCAACAGGCGCTGTGCGGCTGTGGGTATATTGTACCCAATCTATTCCTGACCCTCCGAAATTTGATTGCCACCCGCTGTTATAAGTGGCCAGTACCGTGTTGGATGCATCTTTATATTCTACAATAAAGCGCCCCTGGTCGGTTTGCGGGCTTACTGGTGTTTGCATATAACCGCTAAAATCATACAATTGGCTGCCTGCATCAATCAGCCCTGCATCGGCGCTCAGGTCAATATCCTGTTTTGTTTCAAACGGGCCGGTAAAGTATGTATCGCAGCCTGCAAAACACAGTGCCGCCCGCTGCGCCTATAGTATGGTCAAAGGGGTAATTGGCCGTGCCGTTGGGCTTCATTGTCCAGTCCACCATATTATTGGTGGGCACAAGCAGGCAGGCGATAGCGCCCTGGCTCACCACCGTCCACCCGGTGCCACGTGGCAGGCTTTCGGCATCGCCGTTTACTACAAGGTTTTGTGCTGGCAATTGCTGTGCAAGCAGCATTGCTGAAATGCAAAGGATATGTTTTCTCATCGTTGGTTTGGTAAAAACCAAAGCTACATTTTTTGCAGTAAAACAACGCAACAGTTTTTAATGCCCCGTAACAGTTAACCGCTGGCTGGCAGCAACGCCCATGGCTGACCCATTTTGCAGGTGTACGCTCCTTACCGAACGTGTTGAGCCAACAGAAGGGTTGTTTGGCCGGCCCGATGGTATATAGGTATCTGTGTTTGCGTCGGGCACAGTGCCGCAGCTCCAGTTGGCAGGTGTTTCCCATGCGGCGCTGGATGTGCCTGACCAGGTGCTGGCAAATTTTAATGTAAACACATTGCTGTAGCTGTTGCCATTTACAAAGCACCTGTATTTGTAGCCGTACAATGAGGTAGCCGGCGCAGTAAGGTTAAGTGTTTCTGTATTTACAGCGCTGTATGGCGCTGCGTTGGAAAGATTAGTGAACGTGCCGCTGCCATTGTCAACCTGCCATTGGTAAGTGCTGCCTGCAGCATTGCTTGTAAAACTGGTATTGCTGCCGGGGCAAATGCCATAGTTTGTTGCGGAGATGTAAGCCAGGTTGCCTGCATTGCCATAAGGAACGCTCCCCATTTGCATATATAGCTTGTCGTTCCATACAATTGGGTGCCCCATATAACCATTAGTACCCGTGCCGTTATAAATACCAGTGGGGTTTGGTATCAGTTGCAATATAGTGCCATCAAAACTGCATAATTGAAAAACGGATTGTGCGCTCAAATACTTAATATACATTTTATCTCCATACACAATTGGCTGGTCGAAATACCCATTGCCTGCATCAGGGTTGGGGAACAACTGTATACTGTTGCTTGTGCTTTTGTATTGGGCAATATACCGTTTGCCGTCTGCCGTTTGATAAAGTATATGCAGTTTGTTGTTGTACACAATGGGAGTGTAGTAATATCCGTAAGGGCTTGCATCAGGGTTTGGAACAAGCGATATGGAAGTACCGCCAAATTTCCCCAGCTTGTACACATTGTCAGCATCCTGGTATTGGATAAACAATGTGTCATTAACAACAATGGGCCAGTTGCCGGTAACTCCCAAACCAGTTGTAACAGTCGGATTGGGAATCAATCTGGGGTTGCTTGTGCCATCGTATTCCAGCAACTGCCTTTGATTGGTATTGCTCAGGTAAGTAAAATATAATTTGTTGCGGTACTCTACCGGGAATAAAGGTTGCACGCCCCTGTTAGGCGTAGCATCGGGGTTTGGCAGTATTGCCCATGCTGTGCCATCAAATGTAGCTAACTGCTTAGGGCCAGCAGCCGTAACATACCTGCTCACAATTTTATTATTGAATACCACAGAATAATTATTGTAGTAACCATTCACGCTGGCATCGGGGTTGGG
>CAYRRL010000070.1:0-10133 GCA_964426665.1 uncultured Ferruginibacter sp.
AAAAATCACACAAAATGTGTCATGCATTTTGTGTGATTTTTTGAAGCGGCACTTTTTGAAATCAAATTATTTTATACATCTTCCCCGGCATACTCAACACCACGCCCTGCATTTCCAGCATTAATAAAGCCGCTGCCACAGCACTGCTGCTTAAGCCGCTTTTGAAATACAATTCATCAATATGAACAGCTTCCTGCTGATTTAAAATATCAACAATCGTTTTTTCATCAGCGTTTAATTCAATAAACAATTCCCTTTGTTTTTTTACGGCTTTCTTTTCAATTGGCTTCCAGTTCATCATTTCTAATAAATCATCAGCGCCGTTTATTAATGCCGCTTTGTTGTTTTTAATAAGGTAATTGCAACCTTCGCTTTTGCTGTCGCCAATGCGGCCGGGTATAGCAAACACATCCTTGTTATAATTATTGCCAAGTTCTGCTGTTATTAACGAGCCGCCTTTTTTCCCTGTTTCTATTACAACCACAGCATCGCACAAGCCGGCAACAATGCGGTTTCTTTTGGGGAAGTTTTGTTTGTCAGGGTTTGTGTGCGAAAGGAATTCTGTAAGCAACCCGCCATGCCCAACCATTTGTTTTGCCAGGCTTTTATTTTGTGTGGGGTAAATCCTGTCGAGCCCATGCGCCAGCACGCCAAGCGTTGGCAAATTATGTTTTAGCGCTGCTTTATGTGCAATAGTATCAATTCCAAATGCAAGGCCGCTTGTTACCAGCACGTTTTCACCGGCTAAGCCCTCCACCAGTTTTTCACAAACATGCTTCCCGTAATCGCTGTTGCTTCTTGTGCCAACAATAGATATAATTTTAGAAGTGTTTAATTCTGCATTGCCACGATAAAATAATAATACAGGGCTGTCGTAACAATTCAGTAAGCGCTGTGGGTAATTGCTGTCAGTAATAAACAGCGGCGTAATCTTATACTTTTCAATAAAAGCAATTTCTTCTTCGCAGCTGCTGAAATCAGTGAATGCTTTGATACTGTTTGCCCTTACGGTGCCAATGCCTTCAATATTTTCAAGGTCCTTTCTCTTTGCTTTAAAAACAGATTGGGCATCGCCATAAATATTCACAAGCAATTTCGCATGCACATTGCCAATGTTGGGCACAAGTGTAAGGGCTATCTGGTATAAAAGGCCGTTGTCCATTTTCCGGGCAATAATTTTTAAGGAAGATAACCCACTTTCTCAAAATATAAAAAAGATTAGGTGAATCAACTGCCATTCTGCTGCTGGTTATGGATGGGTCATAATAAAATCACGGATGAGCCGGCAATAGGTTAACTTTAGAAAAATAAATTGAACCATGAAAAATCATTACACTATAAAATTTACGCCTATTGTCAATGGTAAGTTTCAGGAAGAAATGATAACTGGCATGCCAGCTTCCGATATCAAACCAATGCTGAACGGCATTATCAGCAAATTGACAGACAGGCTTAAAGACAAGCATGCTACAATACGGGTGGAGATAGTAAATATTGTGACAAAGCGTGTTTTGGAAACAGAGTATAAACGGCTTGAACCTTCGTTTTTTGAATTTGAGTAAGATGGGCGGGTTTGTTTTCCCGGCAATAAAAGAATATGCTTTTAATTGCTCACCACGCTCATTTCGGTGCGCCTGTTTTTTGCCCTGCCTTCTTCTGTTTTGTTTTCCGCAATCGGTTTGGTTTCGCCAAAGCCTTTGTATTGCAATCTCTCTTTCGCAATTTGCCTGCTGGCCAATAAATAATTTATAACAGACAAAGCCCTGTTGTTGGAAAGCGAAACATTGTCTTGTGGCTTGCCAACATTGTCGGTATGGCCACTAATCAATATTCTTAAATTAGGGTTGTCGGCCATCAGCTTGATTATGCTTTTCAGTTCTGCCATTGACTCCGGTTTCAGCTCTGTTTTCTTGCTGTCGAAAAAAATATTTTTCAATACGATAGATGCGCCCGGTTCAATTGGCTGCAAAGGGATATCGGCTGTAAATACAGAATCAATTTTGCCATTGCTCAAATCATAATTCTCAGAAAAAAATAAATAGCCTTTCCTGTTTACATTGAAAGCATAATCTTTTCCAACAGGCAGCGTGGTTAAATAATTACCATCTTCATCTGTTTGCACTTTGCTTATCAATTGACGGCTCATAATGTCAGTTAGTTCAACAGAAGAAGGCAAGCCTTGCTTTGTTTTAGCATCAAACACTTTCCCTTTCACCCATAATGTTTTTGGAGGCCGTATATCTTCCCTCAACTCAAAACTGTATAAATCCAATCCGCCACGGGTGTCCTTTGTTTCCCCTGCGTAGTAAGCTGTTTTGCCATCAGGCGCCACTATCAATGAGCCTTCATCATCAATGGTGTTGATTGGGTAACCGAGATTAACTGGTTCGGCCCATGCCGTATCTCCTTGTTTTTTTGTAAAGAACAAATCATCAATGCCATAACCGGGATGGCCGGTGCTATTAAAAAAAAGTGTTTGGTTGTCTGCATACATAAACGGGCAGCTTTCGCTCCCATCAGTGTTCACTGTGGGCCCAAGATTTTCCGGCCGGCTCCATTTGCCCTTATCGTCCCTGTGCGTAACCCAAATATCTTTGTTGCCATAGCCGCCTTGTTGGTTGCTGCTGAAATATAAATCCCTTTTATCCGGCGATAATGCTGGTGCCGATTCCCAAAAATCTGTGTTTACAATTGGGCCGATATTTTCTGGTTCACTCCAGCCGCCGGTTTTTGTAGTATGGGAAATATAAAGATCAAAAGTGCCATGCCCTTCCGGGTAATCGCCGCCGGCAAAAATTATCCATTCACCATCTTGCGAAACGCTCAATGCGCCTTCATTAAAATTAGTATTTACTTTCCCGCCAAGCGGTTTTGCCTTATTCCATTTGCCGTTTACCCATTCGCTTGTATAAAAATCCTCGTCGTTATTGGCCCTTCTTGTAAAAATCAACTTGCTGCCATCAATGGTGAGTGATGGGTAATATTCGGAATGTTCAGAATTGACGCTGTCGCCTAAATTTTTTGGCGCAAATACATAATTATTTGCCGGGTGTTTTTTGGCATAATCAATGGCGAACTCATATACTGATTTCCTGTAGTTGCCTGCTTTGGTGCTTTGCTGGTTAAGGTTTTCTGTTTGCAAAAAAATATTTATTGCTTGCAACGCTTTTTCAAATTGCCCCATGCCTGCCAATGAAATGGAATAAGGCAGGAAGTAAGTTGCAGAATAAACAGAATCGAGTGCAATGCCTTTTTCAAAAAAATAAACGGATGAATCGTAATTTTTAAGATTAGCATAAATACCGCCAAGCGATAAATAAGCATCCACGAATTTTGGTTCTATCTGCAACGCTTCATTTATTTTTTTTATGGCGTCCTTATAGTGGTTGTTGTCTGCATTGTCAAAAGCGGCGGCATATATTTCGCCTGCTTTTTTATTTACTTTTTCCGGGTCGTACCATTGTGAGTAGGAAATAAGGAATAAGGAATGGGAAATAAGAAATAAGAAAATAAGTTTCCTGCCTTGAGCCAATTTTTTCATAGTTGAAATTGAAAAGGAAAGATAGACACAAAAAAAGAAAAAGGTTTGCCAAAAACATTTAAACCTTACTCCCGCCGGCCCGCTTTTACCCCGGCCGGCACCGAAGGCCAGGCCGGATTATGGAACGTTGATGTATTTATGTATCTGCAACGACAATTCCCATTGTGGGTTTTGCTTAATGTATTCAATTATTACCGGGGTTATTGTGGTTGCTTTGTCCCATTCAGGCTGCAGGTATAATTTGCATTGTGGCGAAACCAGTGCTGCATATTTTTCTGCCCATTCAAAATCTGATTTATTAAACAACACCACTTTCAATTCATTGGCATGCGGCACTACTTCGGGCAGTGGTGCTTTAAATTTTTTGGGGGATAAACAAACCCAGTTCCAACTTCCGCTCATTGGGCTTGAGCCTGATGTTTCAATGTTTGTTTCATAGCCTGCGGATTGTAATGCTGCCGTTAATTCGTCAAGGTTATGCATCAATGGTTCGCCGCCAGTAATTACAACAAGCCCTTTGTTGCCTTGGGTGTTTGTAATAACAGTATTTACAATCTCATCAATACTCATTTGCGGATGGGCATCAGCATCCCAGCTTTCTTTTACATCGCACCACACACAGCCCACATCACAACCGCCGAGCCGTACAAAATAAGCAGCCCTTCCCTGATGGAAACCTTCGCCTTGCAGGGTATAGAAGTGCTCCATTATAGGGAGAGTTTGTGTTGCTATAGAGGATGTTTGATTCAAAATGAGTTGTTCAATAATGATATGTAGCACAAGTGAGCCGACAGCTATCGGCTGGCACAACGATGATGATTAATGATACAATGCTGGTAACATTAAACTTCAAACATTAAACTGCTTTATGAACACAAGCATTATAAGTATTCATCAGCAGCGCCCCAATCGTCATCAACCCAACGCCGCCCGGCACAGGTGTTATATAGCTGCACTTTGGCGATACATGTGCAAAATCAACATCGCCTTTAATGGCGAAGCCACTTTTTTTAGAAGCATCCGGCACTCTGGTAATGCCCACATCAACCACTACTGCGCCTTCTTTTACCATATCTGCTTTTAAAAATTCCGGCTTGCCCAAAGCGGCTACAATTATGTCTGCCTGTAAACAAATTTCTTTCAAGTTTGCTGTGTGGCTATGGCAAACGGTTACAGTGCAGTTTCCGGGGTATGCATTCCTGTTGAGCAGGATGCTGATTGGGCGGCCAACAATATTGCTGCGGCCAATCACCACTGCATGTTTGCCTGCTGTTACTATTTTATAATGCTCAAGCATTAATAAAATTCCATACGGAGTGGCAGGTATAAATGTTGGTTGCCCCAGCACCATTTTGCCTATGCTCATTGGGTGGAAGCCATCCACATCTTTATCAGGGTGAATAAGGTTGATTACTTTTTCTTCGCTTATTTGTTTAGGCAAAGGCAATTGCACCAATATACCATCCACATCCGCATCGTTGTTTAGTTGTTCAATAGTCTTTATGAGTTCTGCTTCGGCTGCTTTTTCATCAAGCCTTATTAAAGTGCTTTTAAAACCAACTTCTTCGCAGTTTTTTACTTTGCTTGCTACATAAGTTTCGCTGGCGCCATTGTTGCCAATTAATACTGCGGCCAAATGCGGTGTTTTTTTTCCTTCCGTTTTTAACGCCATTACTTTTGTTTTCAGTTCTTCTTTTACAGCCTGCGATACTATTTTGCCATCTAAAATTTGCATGCCGCAAAAGTAAAGCATTGCCGCCACGATACAGCAAATGATTGCACGGATTGGCACAGATAAAACTTTTATTAGTGTGCATTCGTGTAATTCGTGGCATATTCTGTATATTGCTCTTACTAAAACGAGCGCTTTGATAAAACCCCTTATTGCATATTGCATTATTCTCATTTCCTGTTTCAACAATATTAGTGCACAGGCCTTGCGGCAGCCAATCTCTGCTGTGTACCTTGGCCTTGGTGCTTACAGCACGCAGCAAAACGATGTGTTTTCTTTTGGAAACAACCAGGCAGCATTGGCACAAATGGAAGGGGTGCAGGCAGGCGTGTACGGCGAGCGCCGGTTTATGCTGAACGAAACGAGCGTTTATACAGCAGCATTGGCCATTCCTTCAAAGCTGGGCAACTTTGGCGTAAGCATGAAATACAAGGGTTTCAAAAATTTTAATGAAAACCAAATTGGCCTTGCGTACGGGCGCAGCCTGGGCAAAGCAGTGGATATTGGCGTGCAGTTTAATTATTATGGCTATAAAGTGCCTGCGTACAACAACGGCAGCACAGTAAATTTTGAAATTGGCGCATTGGTTCATTTAAGCGATAAATTAAATGCAGGCGTACATGTATATAACCCTGTTGGCGGCAAGTTTTCCAAGACGGATGAAAAACTAACCTCTGCCTACAAACTAGGTTTGGGCTACGATGCTTCTGATAAGTTTTTTGTAAGCGCTGAGTTGGTGAAGGAAGAAGATTACCCGGTGAATATGAATGCCGGTTTTCAATACCAGTTCGCCAAACAGTTTTTTGCAAGGGCCGGCATCGCATCTGCCAATACGGTGGGCTATGCAGGCCTGGGGCTTGCGTGGAATAACGTAAGGCTCGACATCAGCGCCAGCTATCACCAGCAATTAGGCGTGTCCCCGGGGTTGTTGCTCATGTATAATTTCAATACAAAAAATAATACTGCTCCACAGCAATAAAATTCTTTGAAGATGAAGAAGCAGTTGCGAATGATTTTTTTTAATACCAGCTTTGGTTCTTCGTGGAATCATCGTTGCGCCGCAATCCTTTCATCCGCATACCAATGGGCATCATCAGCATTCAACCACAAACACTCAACTAAAACCAATATTCTTTTATACTGCCTCTTTTTATCTCCTTATCTCCTTTGCCCTCTTAGCAGCGAAGCCCAGCAAATTCCCTCTGCCACCACCGAGCAGCAAATGGAAGCCATAACAGAAAACAACGACGACAACGAAACACAGGACGATTCGTTCCTGCAATCATTGCAGCAGTTTTTAAAAAACCCTGTGAACCTTAATACTGCTGATGCAAATACATTAAAAGAACTTGTAGTACTAACGCCATTGCAAATACAAAACATTATTTCTTACAGAATCCTCTTTGGAAAATTCGTCAACCTGTACGAATTGCAGGCAGTGCCCGCACTTGATGTTGAAACCATTCAAAAGATAAAGCCCTTTATTACTGTGAGCTTAGATGCCAACCTTGTAACAACTTTTGGCGACAGGCTAAACGGCGGCACACACAGCATTGTTGCAAGGGTTACGCAGGTGATGGAAAAGTCAAAAGGTTATTTGCTTGACTCAACAACAGCCAATAATTTTTACCCCGGCTCGCCGCAGCGTTATTTTTTCAGGTACAAATACCAATACAAAAATTTATTGCAATACGGCATCGTAGCGGAGAAAGATGCAGGCGAAGAATTTTTTAAAGGCACACAAAAGCAGGGTTTCGATTTTTATTCGGCGCATTTGTTTATCAGGAATGCCGGCATCATCAAAGCAATCGCCCTGGGCGATTTTACAGTGAACATGGGGCAGGGGCTTACGCAATGGCAAAGCCTGGCATTTAAAAAAAGCGTGGATGTGCTGAATATAAAAAGGCAGTTGCCGGTGTTGCGGCCTTACAATTCCGCCGGCGAAATAAATTTTCATAGAGGCGCCGGTATTACCATTGCAAAAAAGAATATTGAAGCCACGGCTTTTGCAAGCTTCAGGAAATTAGATGGAAACCTGGTGCCTGCTGATACTGTTATATTCGAGGAGGATAATATTTCTTCTTTGCAAACATCGGGCTTGCACCGTACCAAAAGCGAAGTAGCAGACAAAGGGGTTCAAGACCAACTGGCATATGGCGGCAACATAGCGTATAATAAAAGCAGGTTGCATCTTGGGGTAAATATTATCCAATATAATTTCAAGTTTCCCATTGTCAAGGCAAGCGACCCGTATAACTTATATGCCCTGTCTGGCAAAAACGTTGGCAACCAAAGCATCGATTACAGCTACACCTTCCGCAACATTCATTTTTTTGGCGAAGCCGCTATGGATAATAAAAATAACAAGGCATTTGTGAATGGGCTGTTAGTGAGCGTATCGCAAAATGCAGATATGAGTTTTATGTACCGCAATATTTCACCGGGCTACCAATCGCTTTACACCAATGCTTTTACCGAAAGCACTTTTCCCAGCAATGAAAAAGGCCTGTATGCAGGCATCAGCATAAGGCCGCATTCGCAATGGCGGCTGGATGCCTATGCAGATTTTTACAAATTCCCATGGCTTAAATATTTGGTGGATGCGCCTACTGCTGGCGTTGATTATTTGGCACAGCTTACTTATAAGCCGAACAAACAACTGGAGATATATGCCCGCTACCGCACTGAAACCAAACCTAAAAACTATAACCCTGATGAATTAATAGCTTCACCGGTGGTACCCAAGCAACGGCAGAATTTCCGTTCACAAATCAGTTATAAAATAAATTCTGAGCTTACTTTCAGGAACAGGCTTGAATTGGTATGGTTTAACAGGAAAGACAAGGATGCCCAAAACGGTTTTCTTGCCTATGTTGACTTTATATACAAGCCAATGATGAAAAAGTATTCAGGTAACATGCGGCTGATGTACTTTGAAACAGAAGGCTACGACAGCCGCCTCTATGCTTATGAAAACGATGTGCTGTACAGTTTTTCCATCCCTGTTTTTTACGATAAAGGCTACCGCTATTATATTAACATCAATTACGATTTCAGCAAAAAGCTAAGCCTGTGGCTACGGCTTGCGCAAACTGTGTTTAAAGAAAAAACAACTGTAGGTTCAGGCCTGGATGAAATCAATGGCAACCGCCGCACAGAAATAAAATTGCAGGCCCAATATTACTTTTAAAGCTGGCTGTTGTTGCCATTTTTATAAGCCATAAGGTGTAAAAACCCGTCTTAACGAAATTTTTGCATTTCGTATAAATCCCTATTTTTACACGATTACAAAAAACCAAAATTAACTCATGAGAAGAATTGTATACGTCTTCACTATGCTCATGCTATGTGGATTAATGGCTTCTGCACAAACCCGTGTGGTGTCTGGGAAAGTTACCGATAAAGATGGGGCAGTGGTGCCTTTTGCTTCTGTAAAAGTAAAAGGCACAAGGATTGGCACACAGGCAGATGCAGCCGGTGCTTACAGTATCAAGGTAAAAGAAGGGGATGTGCTTGAAATTTCTGCTGCCGGTTTTAAAACTATTGAAGTGGCCGCCGGCAGCCTTTCGCTGATTGGAACCACAATGGAAAAAACGGGCAACTTGACCGAAGTGGTTGTTACAAGCGCTTTTGGCATTAAGAGGAGCGCAAGAAGCGTTTCAGCAAATGCACAAAATGTTGGGGGCGAACAATTGAACACTGTCAGGCAAACTAATATTAATAATGCTTTGGCAGGTAAAGTATCAGGCATCCAGGTAAGAAGCCAGTCATCTGCTGCATTGGGCCGGGAAACAAGCATAAGGGTGAGAGGTGAATCCAATGCAGGCGGCTCCTCAGGAGGCCCTCTTTATGTTATTGATGGGACAATAATACCAAGCAACAGCGATATTAATGTGGATGATTTGGAAGACATTACTTTTTTGCAAGGGCCACAAGCCGCAGCACAATTTGGCCCTGATGGCGCTAATGGTGCAATTGTAGCCACATATAAAAAAGGAAGGAAAGGAGCCAGGGGCGTTGGCATCGATATTAATACTGGCGTTCAGTTTGATAAAATATATATCCTTCCAAACTACCAGAATTCTTATGCAGGCGGCGGCTCTTATGATATGTATAAATTTAACTGGCAGCCAGGCATGCCTGATTTTTGGAAAGCTATGGATGGCAAGTATTACCCTGATTACACAGACGATGCAAGCTGGGGCCCAAGAATGGTGGGGCAGGAATATATACCTTGGTACGCATGGTACCCGGGTACAGAGTACTCTGGCAAAACCGCCAGCTTGGTGCCACAGCCAGATAATGCAAAGCAATTCTTTAATACCGGCGTTACATTATTGAACAATATTAGTTTTACAAAGGCTACAGATGGGTCAAATATCAGGGTTTCATATACAAATATGGACATGAAAGGCCTTATCCCCACATCATTCCTGAAAAGAAACAATCTTAATATTACAGCCTCATTTGACCTTAGCCCACGCTGGGTATTAAGTACCAACATTACCTATCTTTCTCAAAAAAGCAATGCGGAAAACGATGACGGGTATTCTAACAACTCGACAGGCAATTTTAACTCATGGTTCCACAGGGATCTTGACATGAATATAATGAGGGAATTCCAAAATTACAGGACACCCGTGAGCGATGTGGCAAAAGAAGGCGTATTGGCAAGCTGGAACCATTCTAATCCAACTGCTTGGGACCCCGCCAACCCCAACGATTTTTATAAGGGCAACTATTGGTATAATCCATATTCTTACTACAATAATGTTTCTTTCAATAACCTGCGTGACCGCTTATTTGGAGATGCATCGCTTACATACAAGTTTAACAGTGATTTTTCTATTAGAGGCACAT
>CAYRRL010000071.1:0-10047 GCA_964426665.1 uncultured Ferruginibacter sp.
GAACAAAGTGCCGTTGCTGCGTAGTTTGAAATGGAGGGAAGTAGCCAGCGCCAAATTTTTGTGGGGCAATGTGCGTGACGAAAACAACCCTGAAAAAACAAGCAATGTGTTTAAGTTCCCCAATGACCCTGTTACACACAAAGCCACAACATACAGGTTGAACAGCGGGCCATATATTGAAATGAGTGTGGGGCTCGCAAACATATTCAAATTAGTAAGGCTTGATGTGGTAAAGCGGTTTACATATCTTAACAACCCCGATATTAATACATGGGGCCTCAGGTCAAGGATAAGGTTTGAGTTTTAAAAGGCGGCTGATATTCGTCAGCAAAGAACTAGGTCTGATTGTTTATAGTAACTTTGCCCCGTTGAAGCAAAAACCTAAAAACGGAAAAAAAATGAAAAGAAATTACATATCTAACAGCGAAGAATCCATCCGGATGTTCAAAAGCGGGTGGATGGAAGGCCTTTCAAAAGTCCATTTCTCTGTGCCGCTTTTTATTTTCATCCCGGCTATTGTTTTCTTTGGCTGGAAATCTTTTAGCCAGGGCATTGGGGCATGGGAGTTTGTTTTATTTTTTGCCATCGGGCTTTTTGTTTGGACGATAACTGAATATGTATTGCACCGTTTTATTTTTCATTATTACCCAACATCGGAATGGGGCAAGCGTATCCATTTTATTTTTCATGGCGTTCACCACGATTACCCAAGGGATAAAAAAAGATTAGTGATGCCGCCATCGGCAAGCCTCCCTTTGGCAACTTTGTTTTATTTTTTATTTTCACTGTTTTTGCCTGCGGCGAGGCTTCATGCTTTTTTTCCTGGTTTTTTGCTGGGCTACCTTATTTATGATATGATGCATTATGCAATGCACCACTATAATTTTAAGAGCAGCATCATGAAAAAAATTAAGCAGCACCACATGCTGCATCATTACCAGGATGCAAGCAAAGGTTTTGGGGTAAGCTCATCACTGTGGGATATTGTTTCTGGCTCAGGTTTCCCTGAAAAAGGCAGCGAAACAAAAACAGAAGCAACAGAAATTGTAAAAGCAACAGCAGAGTAAACCCATTATATTCATCAGGCTTACGTATGGAATTTGCAATAATAGCAGCCGGGGAAGGCTCAAGGTTAAAAGAAGGAGGGTTTGCGTTGCCAAAGCCAATGGTAGCGCTTGAAGGCCTTCCTTTGGTACACAGGCTCATCAATGTTTTTGCAAACAACAATGCAACGGCGGTGCATATCATTATCAACGAGTTTTCGCCAGAAGCAGAAGCGTACCTTGAACAATTAAAAAAGGCTTCGGCGGTACACCTCAATATCGTAAAAAAAAGCACGCCCAGTTCCCTGCATAGCTTTTATGAATTGCTGCAGCATATAAAAGGCAACGCAGTTTGCCTTACCACTGTTGACACCGTTTTTGATGAATCTGAATTTGCAGGCTACATACAATCTTTTCAAAACAATACAGATGCTGATGCGTTAATGGCAGTTACTTCTTTTGTGGATGATGAAAAGCCATTGTATGCAGCAACAAACAGCAGCATGATGATAACTGCTTACCTTGACGAAAAAACAGAAGGCGTGGAATATGTTTCAGGCGGCATTTATTGCTTAAAAAGGCAGTTATTTGAAACGGTGAATGATGCTGTGCACTCCGGTGCCAGCCGTATGAGGAATTTGCAGCGTTTGTTTGTCAGCAAAGGGTTTGCAGTAAAAGCATACCCTTTTTCAAAGATTGTGGATATAGACCATGTGGAAGATATTGCAAAAGCACAGGAATGGCTCGCAGAAACAAAAGCAGCATCGCCTTTGGCATAATAAAATTAAATGGAAGCAGAAGGGATTATAACAATGCAGCGGTTTGCAGGAATAAAAAGAAATGTAAAATTTTCGCCCAACCACAGGGGGAATGACAGCGCAATATTCAACCTTACGGTAGAGCGGCTGAAAGAAATGGGGCATGAAGTGAACGAATACAGCGAGGAGGAGTTTTTATCAGCAGAAAAAATAAGCGAAGACTGTGTTTTCAGCATGGCAAGAAGCAAGAAAGTGGTGAAGAAGCTGCAAAAGCTCCAAAAAGAAAAATTGGTTATCAATTCAGCCTTTGGCGTGGAGCAATGTTTCCGCACTAATATGACAAATAAGCTTATCAGCAACGGCATACCATACCCCAAAAGTATTGTGGTGCCGACAGAAAACCCTGAGGCTTTGTTTGAAAAGTTGTGTTGCAAAGTGTTTTGGTTAAAGCGTGGCGACTTTCATGCAATACATAAAGAGGATGTGAGCTTTGCGCCTAACACATCAGTTGCAATTGAAATCCTGAAGGAGTTCCACCTGCGTGGCATCAATGAAGCTGTTATTTCAGAACATCTGTACGGCGACCTTGTTAAATTTTATGGTGTACGGGGCAGTAATTTCTTTTATTGGTTTTACCCGGCAGAGTTTAACCACAGCAAGTTTAATGCTGAAGCAATAAACGGGGCTGCTAATTATTATACGTTTGACGAAGGTTTGCTGAAGCAATATTGCGGCAAAGCTGCCGAAGCACTGGGTGTGCATATTTATGGTGGCGATGCAGTGATAGCCTCTGACGGCAGCATGCACATAATAGATTTTAACGATTGGCCCAGTTTTGCGCCCTGCCGTGATGAGGCTGCAACACATATTGCACAATGCATACACAACGAAGCTGCAAAACTGGTGGCAGCAAAGGGGGGGCAATAATTTTATGCAGGAAAAAAAGAAAGTTACATTTGAATCCACGCTGAAATCTTCCGATACAGAGGAAGTGATTGATATTTATTTCTACAGGCCTATCGGTTTTTACCTTGCATTGTTTTTCAGGGCTGTGGGTATTACGCCAAACCCTGTTACCATTGCCAGCATTTTTATTGGCATGGCCGGCGGCTATTTATTTTATTACGAAAACCTTTCCGTTAATATCATTGGCATGCTGTTGCTAATGTTTGCTAATTCATTAGACAGTGCCGACGGGCAACTGGCAAGGATGACAAACAATAAATCACGCCTTGGCCGTGTGCTGGATGGCCTTGCAGGGAGTTTTTGGTTTGTAGTGATACATATTGTTCTTTGCCTTCGCATGCAAAACCAGGGCTTCCCGGTGACTATATGGATATTGGGTGTACTGTCTGGCCTGTCGCACATGGTGCAGGCGCAGCAGGCAGATTATTACAGGAACGTGCACTTGTTTTTTATCAAAGGCGAAAGCGGCAGCGAATTCGACCATAGCAGCGATTTGAATGAGCAGTATTCCAAAGTTTCCTGGGGCAAAAATTTTGGTCAAAAATTATTCCTTGGGTTTTACCGGAACTATACCAAACAGCAGGAGGTGCTTTCGCCAAACCTTCAAAAATTAATGGGCATAATCAGGCAGCGTTATTCAAATCAATTGCCTGCATGGCTCGTTACAGAATTCAGGCAAATGAATAAGCCATTGATGAAATTCACTAACATCATACAGTTTAATACACGTACGCTGTTTCTTTTCTTTTGTCTTTTCATCAACAAGCTGTGGCTGTATTTTCTTTTCGATATGATTGTGCTTACAGGTATTATGTTATACATGATCTGGCGGCAGGAAAAAATTTCAAAACACTTTTACCAGAAACTCCGGGCCAACCCAGCTTTGTAATTTTCGCAGCAAGCAGCTACTTATAATGAAGGCAAAAACATACAATACCATTTTTCTTATGCTGGGCCTTTGCACGCTTGCATGGATGGTGTATAAGATAGGGGTTGATACTATTTTGGATAATGTGTTGAAAACCGGCATATGGTTTTTGCCTGTTATCCTTATTTGGTTTTTTATCTACCTGCTCAATGCATTTGCGTTCAGGGAAATTATTTATGAAAAAGATTTGCACCATACCAACCTGTCCCTTGCCGGTGTGTTTAAAGTAACCATCAGCGGTTACGCAATAAATTATATCACTCCCTTTATTGCGCTGGGCGGCGAGCCGTACCGTGTGATGGAACTGCGGCAGAAACTGGATGCAAACAAGGCAACATCGTCTGTACTGCTTTACAACATGATGCACATGTTGTCGCACATTGTTTTCTGGATGCTTTCAGTAATTGTTATCATTATTTTTTTGAAGCCAACCGGGGCAGCGCTTATAGGCTGCATTGCCACGTTTGTTATTTTTTATGGCATGTTGCATTGGGTGTATGCCAAATACAAAAAGGGCTTGCTTATGGTAACATTCAACTGGTTGGCAAAATGGCCCTTTATCAAAGGCAGGGCCCGGAAGTTTATTGACAAACGCTCTTCTAACTTAATTGAGATTGACAGGCATATTTCAGAATTGTTCAGTTTGAGGAGCGGCACTTTTTATGCTTCGTTGTTTTTTGAATTTATTGCAAGGGTAGTGGGCTGTTTCGAAATTTATTTTATCGGTGTGGCACTGGGCAGCGGCATATCAGTGCTGGATGCATTTATCATCAGCGCAGGCTCATCTTTATTTGCCAATATGATTTTCTTTTCCCCTATGCAGTTAGGGGCAAGGGAAGGCGGTTTTGTATTAGCATTGCAAAGCATTGGGTTGGCCGGGGCTGCAAGCGCCGGCATATTCATAAGCCTTGTTACAAGAATAAGGGAGCTTGTATGGATATTCATAGGGCTGGCGCTTGTAAAATTGAAAACCAAATTATAATTACAGAAAATGATAGAAGGGGTTTTGCTTGACTACGGCGGCACAATTGATACCAACGGCTTGCATTGGGGCATTGTGATGTGGGATATGTACCAAAAGAATAAAGTGCCCGTTGCAAAAGAAGAATTTGAGCTGGCATTCAGCTATGGCGAAAGAACACTTGCTGTTGAGAAACATATTTACCCCGGGCATAATTTTTTTGATACGCTTCTTATTAAAACAAGGTTACAGTTTGAATTTCTTGCAAACGAAAATTTTTTGCCGGCAACTAATTATGATGCGGCAATAAGTGCAGTTGCAAGCGGTTGCAATGCATTTGCGCAAGAGTCGATTGACAAGGCAAAACCAGTGCTTGATGAACTGGCTGCTAAATACAAACTTGTGTTGGTTTCAAATTTTTATGGCAATATTGAAACTGTGCTGGAACATTTCGGCATCAAAAAATATTTCCCACAGATAGTTGAGTCAGCTGTGGTGGGCATACGAAAGCCTGATGCTGCAATTTTTTCTTATGGTGTAAATATGCTGCAATTGCCTGCCGCCAACTGTGTTGTTATCGGCGACTCGTACAGCAAGGATATTGCACCCGGGAAAAAGGCTGGCTGCAAAACTATATGGCTTAAAGGCAAAGGATGGGGAAAAACCCCGGATGTTATTGACGATGCAGATGTTGCCATCACAAGCTTTCAACAACTGCCGCAAGCAATACCAACTTTATAAATCAATGGCAAAGGCTTTTATATTTGATATGAACGGCACTATTATAGACGATATGCCGTGGCATATACGGATATGGAACCAGATGATGAATGAATTTGGCGCAGGGCATAGTTTGGAACAAACAAAAGAGCAGCTTTATGGAAAGAACAGTGAAATATTGGAAAGGGTGTTCCCCGGAAGGTTTAGCAGTGAAGAAAAAGATATGCTGGAACTTGAGAAGGAAAAACGCTACCAGCAATTGTACAGGCCGGAAATGAAATGGATAAACGGGCTGGATAATTTTCTTGATAAAGCACAGCAAAATGGTATTTCAATTGCGCTCGGCACAGCAGCTATTCGCTTTAATGCAGATTTTATTTTAGACGGGTTGGATATAAGAAAGCATTTTTCTTCCATAGTAACTGCCGAAGACGTTACAGTAAGCAAGCCGCACCCTGAAACTTTTTTGAAATGCGCTTTGCAAATGAATGTGGAGCCAGCACAATGCATTGTGTTTGAAGATTCGCCGAAAGGCGCAGAAACTGCCTTGAACGCAGGCATGAAATGTGTGATGTTGACAACAATGCATAGCAAAGATGAGTTCAGGCAATTCAACAACATTATTTGTTTTGTTGAGGATTATTCAGATAAGCAACTTCAGGCCTTATTTTAACTTTTCCCGCCTATTATTTTCTTTTTTCGCAAAATGCTGTTTTAAAAAAAGCAATAGCTTTGCCTGTCAATACACAACAAATCATGGAATCAACAATAACAGCGCCTGTTACTTTTACACAATCTGCCATTGATGAATTAAAGCGGTTGATGGCTGAAGACGGCTTTGATAAAAGCCATATGCTGAGAGTGGGCGTGAAAGGCGGCGGCTGCAGCGGCATGACATATGTGCTTGCCTTTGACAGGAAAACTGAGAAAGATGAAACCTTTGTGATAGATGGCATCCCTTGTGCTATGGAAAAATCCCATGGTATTTATTTAATGGGCATGCAGGTTGACTGGCAGGGCGGCTTAAATTCAAGGGGTTTTACATTTAATAACCCCAACGCAAGCAAAACCTGCGGGTGCGGAACTTCCTTTGCTGTGTAATTCCTGAAAATATTCCTGCAAAAAGAAAAGCTGCCTTGAGTTGGCAGCTTTCTTTTTTTTGTTATTGTTGAGGTTTAAAAAACAATATTGATATGCTCTTTTGAACTGTCCGGCCTGGTTACTTCAAGAATATAATTCCCATGTGGAAGATTGTTGCCCATTGCTATTGTGGTATTCCCGTTTCCGGTAGACTGTAATTTTTCTGTTTGAACCAATTGCCCTGCTGTGTTAAACAGTTTTACAAAGTAAGAACCATTCTGTTGCTGGTTAAAGTACAGGGTAATGTTGCCATCAGCTACCGGGTTAGGGAACACTGTTATGGTAGCGGCCTGTTTGCCATACATTGCTTTTACAATATTGCTGTACTGGCTCCTGCCATTATTTTCAATACTCTTTACACGGTAGTAATTAACCCCCTGCAGTGGTTGTTCATCCAGCCATTCATATTTGCTGTTGCCAGCCGGGATATTGCCGCTCAATTTTGTAAAGTTTCTTCCGTCGGCAGATTTTTCCACCACATATTGGCGTGTGTTGGCTTCGTTTGCTGTTTCCCATACTACATTAATGCCGTTCTTTTTGCTGTGTGCATCCACAGTTGTAAAAGAAACAGGCAGCACTGTCATTGGTTTAAATACTATTTTAAACCTGTCTGCTGCATAAGAGCCTGCTGCAACTGCCGTTGGTGTGAAAGGATAAATAGTGGCAGTGCCATACTCAAGCCTTGTAAGCGTATTGGTATAGTTGTCTTTCAGGTACGCTTGCATGCCTGTGGCTTCCATATTTGTTAAGTTTATTTCAAGATGGTACGGCCTGGCCACAAGGTTCCTCATGCTGTACTGTATGCTGTCTTCTTCATTAATGCTTTGCCTTTTTTCAATCTGGTAGATTACAGAGCTTTTATTGATGCCGAAGTTTTCTGAATTGGTGTTGTTTATTTTTTTCACATCGTCCAAATCAAGGTTGTCGTCGTATTCGCTTCTGTATAGTACCAGTCCGCCGTCAACCACCATCATGCTGCTATCTGCGCCCATACGGTACAGAATAGTACTTATTTTGCCTGTGGTATTATCTGGCATTGGCCTGAAAACAGTGCTGGTGCTTGAAGAGGCTTTAGAATTCTCGTTAATTACAAGCGTTGCAGCCCCTGTATTTTGCACAAGGAATGCCTGGCCAGATTGCACAAAATTGTTCACTGTGCCGGATGCGCCATAGCTGCCGCCGCCAGGGAATACAGTATAGTCGGTGCCTGCTCCGCCCACTTGCGTAAAATACTGGTAGGCGCCAACTCCTTGTGTGCCTGTTAAGGCAGGGTCCCACAACACAAATGTTTTTGTGCTGCCAAGCCCTGTAATGCTTAACGACCTGAAATCAATAGTAGATGGGTAGGGGTTGCCTACTAAAGTATAAGAACCTGCGCCGCTGCCAAGGCTTACAGACTGGCGGCCCATTCTTAGCCCGCCATTAGCCCTGATTACTGTTGTAGAAAGAGGAGCACCCGTGTTCATGCTTAGCGGTGTGCTTCTGTTGCCTCTTACAAATAACATGTAGCCTTCGTAGTCTTTAATATATGTGTTAAGCGTATTAGCTATGCCAGACCATGATGATGTAGCCCTGTCAAATACTTTAAGTGATGGGTTATTTAAAGGCGTTGCATCAAAGCCTAATGTTGGGCTGGAGCCGCTAATATGCACGCCAAAACCGGGGGTTGGGTTTTGATTATTGGTTATATCAGCATTTACAACGCCTTCCTGCCATGCTTCATTGATGGTTTGGTCGCCCGTGGCCGAGAGAGGCGCTGTTACCATGCGCCAGCTTCTTTTGGCCGGTATAAATCGTTCCACCACTACATCGCCTGAAATAGTGCCAAGGGCATTCCCTGAGCCATCAACAGGTATTTCTGCTACCCTTGCAGTTCCATTAGCATCAGATTTTAAAGTAAGGAAACTGTATGTGGTTAATGTGGCACCACTGCCAACAGATACGCTGCCCGGGCTGCTGCCTGCAGTTATGTCAAGTGTTGTTTGCAGGTCGGCAGAGGCATTTGTATTGAGGAAGAGGTTTTTTAAAACCCTGCCGCCGCTTGTAAAGAATAATGGGATATTGGTACCTGTTACACCTACGCTTGATGTGGCAGAGCCTGTCAGTGTACCGCTTACCCTTGTTAAATTATTTATTGTAAGCGAATCTCCATTTAGATTTAATGCCCCAGTTGTTAGTGCAAGTGTGCCCGCAACTGTATAATTACTGGAGGAAGCATACATGCTAACGCCTGCAGAATTGGAAATAGTAAGGTTGTTAACAGTGTTCGGCATACCGTTTCCTATTGCCTGTGCAGAGGATGCGTTGTATGTATAATTGCCACCTGTGCTAAAGCTCCTGTTGTCTGTTTGAATGTTTCCGCTGGCCCCGTAAGAAGTAATGCCAGCTGTTGATGCCATAGTAATGGTGCCTCCGCTTAAAAGGCTGAATGTACCTGTTCCTGAAACCGTTCTGGTGCCACAAACAAGAGTGCCCCCACTGTTTACATTCATACTGCCGGTAACAGTAATATCAGCGCCAGGGGTAAATGTTGTTTTGTCGCTTATGGTGGCTGTGCCGCTAATGTTTACCACGCCGGTAGAAATTTTTGATGAATTTCCTGTACCATTAGCATTAGATAGTATAAGGTTGCCGTATGTAGGCGTTGCGTACACTGTTTGTGTTAAGGTGCTTCCGGCATTATATTCTATTGTGCTGTTCGCTGAAATATTTAACGTGGCAAAACCGCCGGGGAAGTTACTGCCGGGTATTGTAACGCCCGTGTGGCAACCGCCGCCACAATTGCTTTGAATAGACTGGTTGTTGCCCAAAATTAATTTTGCATTGCCGTTCATTGTAAATGTGCCGCCTGAAGCTTCCCGTATCCACTGGCTGGTGCCAAGGTCAACTGTGCAACCGTCATTAATTGTAAAATTATTCAGGATATTATCTGGGGTATAAGTTCCTGTTACGTGCCTTACATAAGGCTTGTTCTGGTTGCCTATAACAATATTGTAAAAGCAATCGTACCATACATCATTGTTCCATAAAACCTGCTGTAGCCCCGGGCCATCAAATTCAATAGTGCCGGGTGTTGTTCCGGCGCCAGGTACTGCCGTAGGCATTGCTGGCGGGTAACTCACACCTCCTGGGAGGGTGAACCTCGCCGTCCTTCCAAACAAAACATCGCCCCTGAAAGTTATCTTGCTGTTTATATTCCCTACAACATAAGATTTCGGGACACTTCCGCCTGAATAGTAAGTTTCGCCAATTTTGAAATTCCCTTTAAAATCAACTATGCCTGAGCCGGCTCCCATTTCGCCAATATAAATATTGGTATTTGTATTTCCGCTCAGTACATCAATCACCGCATCGCTGTTTACTGTTAATGTATTGCCATTAGTGCTTAAAGACGTAACACGGTTATTTCCTGAAACAGTAAAAGTTAAGCCATATACCTCCGTTGTGCCGCTTAATGTGATGGCAGCATTGTTAGTCATAGCAAGCGATACATTGTTGCACTGTGTAGGCGCCGATGGCGAAGCTATATAA
>CAYRRL010000072.1:0-10025 GCA_964426665.1 uncultured Ferruginibacter sp.
TAAACCACAATATAGCCTGCCCTGTTGGGCAATGGCTGGATACAAAATATGGCGAATTGATGTTTGTTGAAAATAAAGATTATTGGGGGACAAAGGAGGACAAGCCATTTTATTTTGACCTTATAAAAGTCCCTTCGATGGGCAATGCTATTGGGAGTTCATTAAAGGCAGAGGCATCTGGCAAAAACTCAAGCGTGGTTAACCTTAAGTACACAGATGAAGTGCCGTTAAGGGCAGAAAGGATTTTAAATGAACTTATTTATTATTATAACCAGAGTGCAATTGTAGAAAAGAACAACCTGGTGAAAAGCACTATCGCATCAATTGATGCAAGGCTGGCAGTTTTGAAAAAGGACATTGACTCCACCCAAAGAAAGGTAAAAGATTACAAAGCTTACAACAGGGCCACCGACCTTAGCGCCCAAAGCCAGCAATCTCTCAATATTGTTGCATCAAGCGATATGAAAACGGCAGAAGCCGATATGCAACTGAAATCGTTGAACGATTTAAAACGGGTTGTTTCATCCAACGATAGAATTGGGATATTGCCCGGAGCCATGGGTATCAACGACCAAATACTCACCCAGCAAATGACTTCATTGCAAAATGCTCAGATTGAGCTGGAAAGAATGAAAAAGACTGTAGGGGAAGGCAACCCAATAATTTTAGAATTAAAGGAAAAGATAGCACAAATGCGGCCAAGTATCTTAAGCAGCATACAAACACAAATTCAGAATGTTGAATTAAGCAAGGGCACTTATACAGCTACCAGCCGTAGCTTTAATAGTGCATTAGGGGCCATACCAGAAAAAGAAAGAGAACTCTTTGACATAAACAGGGACCTGAATACACAAAACGGCATCTATTCTTACCTGCTGCAGAAAAAAGAAGAAAGCGAACTTTCTTATACCACTACAAACACAGACAGCAAGGTGGTTAACTACGCCGAGGCGGGCGGCACACCAGTGAGCCCCAAAACGCCCATGATATATTTTACTGCTTTGCTTTTGGGGCTGTTGCTGCCTGTTGCCATAGTGAATGGAAGGGAAATGCTCAATAACAAAATACTTTACCGCAAAGAAATTGAATCGCTTACCAGCATACCTGTAATTGGTGAAATAGTGCACAACAAATCAAAGGAATCGCTTGTGCTTGAGCCCGGCAAAAGAAGCTTTATTGCTGAAGAATTCAGGAAAGTAAGGGTTTCGCTATTGTTCCTAGGCATCGACTCTTACCATAAAAAAATATTGGTAACATCAAGCCTGCCAGGTGAAGGGAAAAGCTTTATTGCTGCCAACCTCGCTGTAAGCCTTGCCATGACGGGAAAAAAAGTGGTGCTGGTGGATGCAGATCTTCACAACCCGTCGCTGGGGAAATTATTTGGCGTAACTACAGAAGAAATTGGCGTAAGCGACTTTTTGCTGGGCGAAAGAAAAGTGGATGAAATAATACGGCAGGTTCCCAATCACGATAACTTAAGTTTCATTTCTTCAGGCGGGTTGCACGCCACCCCCTCTGAGCTTCTCGAAAACGGCGAAATGCAAAAACTCATCTCTGCACTGGAAGACAGGTTCGACCTTGTAGTGATAGACACAGCCCCTGTGGTAATGGTAACAGATGCTTATCATTTGTCTTCGCTTGCCGATGCCACATTATATGTTATCCGCCATAAATACACGCCAAAAATGGTAGTGAAAAGAATTGATGACAACAATACAATCAATTCGCTAAAAAACCCTGCCATTGTTTTTAATGGCGTAAAAACAAGGGGCTTTATGAAAAACAATTATGGCTACGGCTATGATTATGTTTATGGCAAAAACCAAAAAAGAAACAAAGGATATAAACTAAAAGCATAACTTAGCCAACCTAATAACCATTACACCTCTGTAATCTATTCCCTAAAACTGTAGGCCGCTACCCGTTGCATTCGTGCCAATAGCCATTTTTTTGAAAAGCTGTAGATTTTTTAATCACTAAAGGTTTAAAAAATGAACGGTAGGAACTGGTATGCAGTTTACACAAAGCCACAGGCTGAAAGAAAAGTAACTGCTCTTTTAACAAAAAAGAAAATTGAAAATTTTTGCCCTCACAACAGGGTTGTTTCCGGCTTTGGCGCCAAAAAGAAAATGGTATACGAACCACTTTTCCCAAACTTTGTGTTTGTGCATGTTGCAGAAAAGCAAATGAGGGAAGTGCTGAAGACGGGCGATGTATTGAATTTTGTTTATTGGCTTGGCAAGCCTGCAATTATCAAAACAATTGAAATAGAGAATATTGCCCGTTTTAATGGTGCATACTGTAATATTAAAACCGAGAAAATACCTGTAAACGCTGGCGGGCATGTACGGTTTACTAACCACCCGGCTAACAGCGGCCCCGCTAATACCGAAACACCATTCCTCACAACTGTAAGGCTGGCCCTTCCCTCTCTTGGTTTTGCCATTACTGCAGAAACAAACAATGCCGCTGCTATGGAAGGATACAATGAAAAAACAACAGAGCCGGCTATGTAAATAAATATATACGGAGAGGCAATTCCCGTTAAAATAAATATGCCCCAACCGCTGTGCAACAAGTTATGTACAGCGGTTTTTTATTTGCGCCAATAACAGAACAATATTATTATGTTTGTGCCTATAAATTTATTTTCTGGAAAAATTCTATTTATGGGAAATAAATACCTGCGCCTTTCGTTATTAACACCAGAATTACAGGCAATGATTAACAGGCCTTATTTAAAAAAGAAATGATACGTTATTATAAAAAATTCTTCTTCCTTAAAGTTTACGAAAACTGGTTTCAGTATAAATACAGGCTTGGGGATGTGATTGGGCTGAACAAATACTGGCATGTAAAAAGAGCTGACCGGCAGCCCATACCCGCTGTAAAAGAAATAAACCATACTATTGAACTTGATCTTACGCAGGATATTGACACTATAACAGCAAATTTTTCAAAACAAATAAGACAGCAGGCAAGGATTGCCGAAACAGAAGGCACCATCTGCTCCTTCAGCAGCGATATTGATAAGTTCGTAGCCTTCTTTAATGAATTTGCCCAAAAAAAGAATATTCCCCTAACCAGCAGGCGCCGGGTAGAAGAACTTGGCGATGGCTTCAGGATAAGCTTTGCAATGAATAATGGAGAGCTGCTTGCCACCCATAGTTACCTGCTTGATAAAGAGGCAGGCATTGTAAGGCATTACCATGCAGCCACCCGCCGCCTCGACGATACAATTGACAGGAACCTGATTGGAAGGGCCAATAAATACCTTACTGTAAAAAATATCCAGTTTTTTAAAGACGAAGGCTTTTCAATTTTCGACTTTGGCGGCTATGCAAAAGACACAGAAGACGAAAGCCTGAAGGGTATCAATAACTATAAATTACTGTTCGGTGGCAAAGTGGTGGAGGCTGTTGGCTATGTTTCGTACCCTTATTGGTTATTGAAAAAAATATTTAAGCTTGTAGGCCTTGAAGGCAAAATAAACTAAGCTTTTGCAGTTTTGGGCTAAGGCTATAGTTTTATCAAGCATACTTCTAAAAAACTTTAGTTGGGCTGTGGCCCAGGACGGCGAAGCCATAACTTCTCTTCATTTTAAGGAAATACAGGAATTCCCTTTGGCATGAAGCCAATTTCTAAGTATATATTTTGGGCTCTAATAGCAGGCATAAGCTGCACTGTTATTAAATTATATTTATCGCAACAAGATATGTCGGTTAGTGGCGGCGATATTGAGTCGGCATGGCCCTGGTATTTTAAAGTTGCTTTTCTGGGCAACGTTTTAGTAAGCCTGGCTGCAGTTGCATCATTTATTTTGTATAATAAATACTTCCCAAAATATGTTATAGCCTGCTACCTGCTGCTGGTGCTGTTTGTGATTATTGCTTCCGCAGGAACATTTAGCCAAACACTTTCAAAACCAACTTTTTTTTACACTTCTAAAGGCGTAGGCACTTTTATCAACATCGGCATTCTGTTCTTTGCTGCAGACACAAAATACTTTCCAAAAATCCTTGATTATTTTTATTATGCCTGCATGTTCATTCTTGCTGCAAGTATAATTAGCCTCGGAAAAGTAGGCTTTGGCGCCACCAGAAAAGAATTTCTAACTTATATAAGAGATTATACCGTTTTCCTGATGTGGGTGTTTCCCTATTTTTTTTTGCAGGAAGAAGAAAACAAAAAAAAGAACCTTATCAATTTGGGTGCAGCACTATTGCTTTTTGTACTGGTATTTTCGTCTGGTTCCCGTTCTTACTTAATTCTTTTTATATTATATGCCATCAGCAAGTTTAGCAGGCAATTAGCCACAAGAAACGGGGTATTTGCTATTATCGGGCTTATCATATTTTGTGTAGGCGGGTATTTTATATTGCTCAACAGCCCGCTTGCCAGCACAGTTGAAAATGCATTCGGCAACTTATCTGAAAGATCAGGCGAAGACACAAGAAGCGGCCAGATATATGAATTCCTGGCGCAGTATGACATGGATTATTTGATTCAGGGTGTTGGCCCATTAAAAGGATGGTTCTGGAGCAATGTCAATGATTATTACAATTACCTCGACAATCAATTTTTGCTGATTGCCTGGTGGGCAGGTTTGCCAGCTATTACAGCGTATGTTTTTTTGTTGGTGAAATCACTGTTTATAAAAAGCGAAATCCAGCTTTATGAAAAAATAAAAGGCATCAAACTTATTATCTTTTGCTGGATAGCTGCCTGCCTTGGGTTTGCTATCTACTGTACTTTAAGTTCTGAGCCTTACTACTATTTTCTCAGTTTAATTATGGGGCTCAACGCCTGCCAGTACACGAAAATAATACCCGAAGAAGAACAACTTGAAAACGCAACAGCAGAAGAAAGCGAGCATGAATTTGCTTAAAAAACACAGTGTGAAAATTTTGTATGTTGCCACAATGAGCGCATTGGGGCTTAGTTTTTTAGGGAGCGCAAAAAATGCTGTTTTGCTTGGGCCTAAACTATTTGGCGACTGGAAATACCTGCAGAGTTTTGTTGTGATGGCAAGCTACCTTGTAAACTTTGGTTTGTATTCATCCGGAGGCAGGCTTATTGCAGCAACGGATAATCAAACAAAAATCCGCACATACAAAGGCTATCTTTTATATTTTGCATTGTTTGGTTTTTCGGTTATTGTGCTATCGCTTGTGGTAGCTGGCTTATTTATACCAAAAGCATTAAACGAAACGCTTTTCTATCTGGCCCTCTCCATGTTCCCTATGTTTATTGTGCTGCCGCTGAGTTTTTACTTTGAAGCTGTTTACCAGGGCGAAAAGAAAATGCTTAGCCTTGCAGCATACAGGTTTGTGCCTCCATTTGTATATGTGGCTTTACTTTATGCCTTCCAATCGCTTTCAAAAGGAAGTATTTATTACAATGCATTTTTATACTACGGCAGTTTGTTTATCGTATGCATGGTTTTAGTTTGGCTTGACAAACCAATTTTTAAAAGGGGCACCAGTGAATGGGCTGATTTAAAAGCACAACACAAATCATTTGGCATCCAAATTTACTGGGGCGGCTTATGGGGAGTAGGCGTTATTTATTTATTGCCCATATTAGTAGGCTTATTCAATCTGGATAATAAAGATGTGGGGCATTATAGCCTTGCATTAAGTTTTGTAATACCACTGTCTATATTGCCGGGAATAATCGGCACTTCTAATTTTAAAAACTATATCTCACAGCAAAGCATACCTAAAGAAAATTTCAAAAAAGTAATCCTGTCATCGCTGATGCTCTTAATTGTGCTGCTGTTTAGCATAGATATAATTATCAAAACATTTTTGCCTGACTACCAGGACGTGGCAAAGCTTATTAAAATAGGCTCTTTTGGCGCTATACTGCATGGCTTTGGCGAGTTTGTAAATAAGTTCCTGCTTGCTAAAGGCGAATCAAAATACCTGAAGAAAGTTTCAATAACAGTAGGCATCGTACAGCTTGTATCATCGCTTATACTTATTAAAGCATATTCTTCCACAGGTGGCATTATAGCCAAATCGCTTGGCTCCTTTGTGTTTTTTGGTATGCTTTACGCTTATTACCACAAAAAATATATTATCGAAAAGTCTGAAGGCATGAAAATAGTGATACATGGAAACAAAGAACATGTGCCGGGGCAAATAGATTCAGAATAATATAAAAATGGCAAAGGATATACAAGGCAAGCTGCTGAAAAAGCAAAGGGATTTCAGGTTGCAGGCATTAAAGTTTGTTTCTAATATTACTATGGCCTTAAATATGTTTTTAAAAAAAGTAAAACATGGCAGCAATATTAATTTTTGGGGTATTGCATATATTGTCCGTTATCCCGGCTCTTCCATCAGCATTGGCAGCCGTTGCAGTTTCCGCAGCGACCGCAATTCAAATATGATTGGCCTCAACAGGCATTGTATGGTTTCAACACATAGCGCCAATGCAAAAATTATCATTGGCGAAAACTGCGGCTTTAGCGGCACTGTGCTTGGCGCAAAAGAAAGAATTGTAATAGGCAATGATGTGCTTTTCGGTGCCAATACACTTATCACCGATTTTGACTGGCATGGGGTGGCACCTGACAAAAGAAGAAACTACAGCGGGGATTCCAAAGAGATTATCATTGGCAACAATGTTTTTATTGGCTACGGCTCTGTGGTATTGAAAGGCGTTACTATTGGCGACAACTCTGTAATTGGCGCTAACAGCGTAGTAACAAAAAACATCCCGGCCAATGTAATTGCAGGCGGCAACCCCTGCAAAGTGATTAAAGAATTATAAAATGAGTGTTACAGTAAATATAGCAGGCGATGTATGCATTACGGCTCCGTATGCAGAAAAAGATTTATTGACAAGCAGCATAAAAGAATTGTATGCTGCGGGGGATATAAATATTGTCAATCTCGAATGCCCTGTGAACAACAATGGCGATACACATAAAATTGTGAAGCACGGGCCGCACCTAAGCACAACAGAAAAAGTTTTTGAACAATTAAAGCAACTGAATATAACAGCCGTAACGCTGGCCAATAACCATATACTTGACTACGGCACACAAGGGCTTAAAAGCACTACAGAGGGCTGCCGGAAAAACAATATTGCTTACACAGGTGTTGGGAAAAACCTGGCAGATGCCGGGAATTTTTTATTGCTTGAAAAAAATAACCTCAAAATTGCTGTTGTTAATTTTTGTGAGAACGAATGGTCTATAGCAACTAATGAAGAACCGGGCGCAAACCCATTGGACATTATTAATAACCTGGCGCAAATAAAAAAAGCAAAAGCTGAAGCGGATTTTGTGCTGGCAATAATACATGGAGGCAATGAATACTACAATTTGCCCAGCCCAAGAATAGTGAAGCAATACCGGTTTTTTGCTGAAAATGGCGCAGATGCGGTTATCAGCCATCATACGCATTGCATAAGCGGGCATGAAATACATAATAATGTGCCGGTTATTTATGGACTGGGGAATATGCTCTTTACAAAACCAAGCACACAAAAAGGATGGTACAAAGGGCTAACGGCACAGCTTAAGCTTGAAAGAGGGAAGCCTGTTGCTTTTGAATTGATTCCTACAATACAAACAAATGAAACTTACCAGCTTTCTGTTTTATCAGGCAAGGAAAAACAGGATGTGCTGGATGAAGCGGCAAAATATTCATCTGTCATTGCAGACGAAAAAAAATTAAACGCTGCATGGGAAGCAGAAATAGAAAAACGCTCCCCTATGTACCTCTTTAATTTTTCGCCTGTGGCAGCTGCGCCTGGCAAATATGCCAAAGGCATTCTTAAAAGGCTTGGGTTGGTTGATAAACTGTTCCCTAAAAAATATTTGACAGGTATTATTAATTACATTGAATGCGAAGCACACCTTGATATAGCCTCGAAAGCCCTGAAAAAAAAATTGCTTAAAAAATGAAATTAGCCATACACCCTAACAAAAATGGTTTCAGCGACAGGTGGGTAAAATACTGCGACGAACATAACATACCTTACAAAATTGTGAGCTGTTACGATTCTGACATAATACAGCAGTTAGACGATTGCGATGCACTAATGTGGAACTGGAACCAGGAGGATTTCCGTGCCGCTTTAATGGCAAGGCAGTTGACCTACTCTATTGAACTGCGGGGCAAAAAAATGTTTCCCAATTACGAATCAAGCTGGCACCACGATGATAAAGTGGGGCAAAAATATTTACTGGAAGCAATTGAAGCGCCGCTGGTAAAAACGCATATTTTTTATGTAAAAAAACAGGCAGAAGAATGGCTTGACAATACTTCCTTTCCAAAAGTCTGGAAGCTGCGTGGCGGCGCAGGTTCTATAAATGTAAAGCTGGTTAGGTCAAGGGCAGAGGCACAGAAGTTTGTTGATACTGCTTTTGGAAAAGGTTTTAAGCAAATAAACACCTGGGACAGGTTTAAAGACAGGTTCTGGCTATGGAAAAGGGATAAAAATTTTGCTGCCATAAAAGAAATTGCCAAGGCATTTGGCCGCATTATAATACCAAGCGAACTGGCCAAATACTCACAAAGAGAAAAAGGCTATATCTATTTCCAGGATTTTGCCCCCAACAACGACCATGACACAAGGTTGGTTGTAATTGGCAACCGTTGTGTAGGTGTAAGGCGCTATGTACGCAAAGACGATTTCAGGGCTTCTGGCAGTGGCGTTAAAGCTTACGACCCGGCTTTGTTTGACAAACGCTGTATAAAGATTGCTTTTGATGTAGCAAAAAAAATAGGCACACAATCGCTGGCCTTCGATTTTATATGGGAAGGCGATGAGCCAAAGATTGTGGAGATAAGCTATACGTACATTATTGGCCCATTTTATGATGATTGCCCCGGTTATTGGGACGATAACCTGCAATGGCACCCTGATACAGTTGACCTGCAGCGCTACCAAATGGAAGATTTTCTACAGGCTGTGAATAAAGGTGATAAATAGCACACTTACAATAGTTTGGCTTAACAATTGCTAATGAAAAAAAACTCTCAAAGTTTTTGAGAGCAATCGAGATACCCCAAATAAAACTAATTGCTATGATTTCACCATCTGAAACAGCTGTAGTGGCTGCGGAACCAATAACTGCGAAAAGAAACCACAAAATGACAATCCTTTTTGTTGCAGACAATATAGGCGGCGGTGGCAAGGAAAGAAGAATGCTGGAGCTTGTAAAGTCGTTGAGCAAAGACCCTTACTATAAAATAATTTTGGTTTCCCTGATGGACAGAGGCGTGGGCTATGAATACATGTATGACTTTCCCGTAACCATTATTGAAAGCGACCGTAAAAACAGGTTTTCACTTGACCCATACAAAGTAATAAGAGGCGCAATAAAAAAATACAAACCCGATATTGTGCATTCGTGGGGCAGCATGAGCAGTACTTATATGCTTCCCCTCCTGCCCTTCCGCAAATTCAAGTTTATTAATAGTTGCATTGCCGATGCGCCCGAGCATAATGTATGGTTTGACAAAAACTTTCTCCGCAACAAGCTAACTTTTATTTTTTCAGATGTGGTGCTTGCCAACTCGCTGGCAGGCATACGCTCATACAAGGCGCCAATTGAAAAAACCTATTGCATTTACAACGGCATTGACATGAACCGTTTTAAAAACCTGGGAAACGCACAGGAAATAAAAAAAGAACTGGGTATTGAAAAATTTAGTTTTGTTGCAGGCATGGCAAGCGCTTTCCACCCACGCAAAGATTATGAAACTTTTGCCGCCGCAGCCATAAACCTGGCCAGGCAATACCCGGATATGTGTTTCTTAATGATTGGAGAGGGCAGCACCAGCGAACAAATACAGGCAATGGTTCCCGATGATGTAAAAGGCAACATATTTTTCCCCGGAAGAAGAAGAGATATTGAAAATGTAATGCAGGTATTTGACATTGGCGTGCTTTGCACCAATATTGATGTGCATGGCGAAGGCGTTTCCAATTCCCTGATTGAATACATGAGCCTTCAAAAACCTGTGGTGGCAACAGAAGGTGGCGGCACCAACGAAGTGCTG
>CAYRRL010000073.1:0-9943 GCA_964426665.1 uncultured Ferruginibacter sp.
GAAATCACATACACCTACAACCGCAATGAGCAAAGCCATGCGGCCAGCTACGATTTTATCTACAGCGGCTTGTTCCCATTCCTCCGGGCCGGCATAGAGCAAAGCTTCAGCAGGGAAGTGTATGATACAGCCGGGAATATTTATAACTACAATGCAACAAAGCTGAATGCAGGCTTTTACATGCCGTTCAGTTTTATAAATGGGCGCACTTTTAAGCACCTTACTATTGGCGGGGATTTTAATGCCGAATATGTTCCGTATGGTTTAGGCGCAAAGGGCGTTGTAACAAAACCTGTTAACTATATCAATACATATTTTGTTTTCAGCAACCGGTCAAGAATGGCCAAGCAATTTATCAATCCCCACTGGGCACAATCATTAACTGTAACTTACAGGGATGCATTTACTTTAACTGATAACCACAAACTTGTTGCTGATGCTGCATTGTATTTCCCGGGTTTGTTTGCCAGCCATAGCCTTGTAATTGACGGCGCTTACCAAAAAAGGGACACGCTTGCTGACTTCTTCAGCAAAACATATTCTTTTGCCCGTGGCTACCAGGAATTAAACCAGCGCCGCATGTATAAGGTTGGGGCGAATTACCATTTCCCTTTATGTTACCCAGATTGGGGTTTTGGCAATATTGTTTTCTTTCAGCGCATACGCATGAATGCTTTTTTTGATTACGGCCGTTCGCTTACTAAATTCAGGAATGGTTCGCTTAGGGAAGTGAAAACAAGGAGCACCGGCGCCGAAATGTTTTTTGATACCAAATGGTGGAATGCTTTGCCTGTAAGCTTTGGCGTGCGGTACAGCCGTTTGCTTGATGAAGACCTTTTAAACCGTGGGGCTGTAAACAGGTGGGAATTTATTTTGCCGGTGAATATTATTCCTGATTAAATTATCCATGCCTTAAAAACAAGAAAGCCTTTTAATTTGGAGATCCAGGCCAAACTAAAAGGCGTTTTTTAAACTTGCATTTACACTGAAAAAACCCTGTATAGTAATTTTAAATTTCGTTGTTGCTGCCACTCTTTCTTTTCGCCCCGTTGCTTCTGGTATATAGTTTACCTGAATTGTGCCAGAAAGCAAGGTGTTGAAAATGAGTGGCTTAGAAAATGGCTTGCAGCAATTTTCTCCATTATGTGGAAACGGTTTGTGAAATGTGGAGGGGAAGCAGGCGGCGTAGCACAAGCCGCTATGCCCGTAGGCAAAGAAAGCGGGGGGATGGAATCAGCGCCTGAATATTTTGCCAAACCACAAGGCGCCGTATTGCTTGGTATAGTAGATGGCAGCAAAAATATACCACCTGAAACCAGGGTAGAATTTTTTCATAAAGGTTGCATGGTTCTTAATAGATGTTGTTCTTATTTTAACCCATTTGTCTTTGCTTACGCTTCCTTTGTGCACATGCATCACTTTTGCCTGCGGCAAAAAATGAATTTTGTAGCCAAGCTGTTTAAAATCCCAGCACCACAAAACGTCTTCGCAATACATAAAAAAATCATCCGATAATTTTTTATGCGGCAGTTGCTGAATGATTGATTTTGGGAACAGCATAAAAGCGCCCCATACCCAATCCACATCGGCAAAACTCTGGTGGTCAAAATAATGGTGCAGCATCAGCA
The DNA here is from genome assembly GCA_964426665.1 of uncultured Ferruginibacter sp. GTDB lineage: Bacteria > Bacteroidota > Bacteroidia > Chitinophagales > Chitinophagaceae > Ferruginibacter. Next base: position 1,629 of record CAYRRL010000073.1, read on the forward strand.
TTTCCCTTTTGTGCTTTGGCAGAAGTTTGTAAAAAGGGAAAACTTCCAGAAGCTCCCACGCAATAGTGCGGAACCTGCGGCAGGTATGCTGCACCCTTCCATCAGGGTAAAGCAATTGGCAGCTAACCATCCCAACTTCCTTATGGGTTTTGATATAATCAAGGCAAATTTTTGGTGCGTTGTTGATGAGTTCTGTATCGCTGTTAAGCAGTAAAAGGTATTTGCCTTTTGCAGCTTCCACGCCCATATTGTTGCCGCCGGTAAAGCCAGTGTTATCAGGGCTTTTTATTAAATTGATAAAAGGGAATTTTTCTTTGAACAAATCAGGGTTGCATTCAACAGAGGCATTGTCAACCAGAATAATTTCATAGTCCACATCCGCCAGCTTTTCTTTTAATGAAGCTATGCAGTTGCAGGTAAGCTGAAACGTATTGTAGTTGATGATGATGATTGATAGCTCCATGTTGTCAGGCTATTTTATAGAAATAGCGTTTGTTGAATAATATGGTAAAAAAATATTTCATCAGCACACCCATGTTCGCCGTGTAATCTTTTACATTTTTCCATTTGAATTTTGCCTTGCTGCCATTTATGAGCTTATCAACAAGCAGGCAAAAAGCAAAAACAGGTATTTCAAAAATGTAAGTGCCAATAATAAAAAGGAACCAGCCTATACCAAATTGTTTTCTTATTCTTACCATGTTGCTTACCATTACCTGCCTCCCTTTCAGGTTCCATAAATTTTTCCCGTTCTCCGATTCTTCCGTGTTGTAATAATCGCCGCTGGTGCCGCCGCCAATATGTATAATTTTTGGCTCAGAAAACAAAACCAGTTTGCCTTGCCTGCGCAGCCTTGCACACCATTCTATCTCTTCTGCGTACATAAAAAAATCCTCGTCAAACATGCCGCTTTGCTTTGCAGCATCCGCTTTCACCAGCATATAGGCGCCCACCACCCAATCTACTTCTGTATCCTGCTGCACATGCTGCACACTTGGCACAGTGCTTTTAAATTTATACCCAAAGTAACGAATCATCCTTCCAAGGTAGGGTAGCGGCAACAACGTATTCAACCCGCCTTTCATAAAATGTGCGCCGCTTATTTGTGTGCTGCCATCTGTGTTTAGTAACTGGATGCCGCAGCCAACAGCGCCGGGGTAATCCTGCAGCAATGCAATGCTTTTGCCAATGGCATTGCCAAGAATAATTGTGTCTGCGTTCAGTATTAAATAATAATCGCCTTTGGCAATCTTCATGCCTGCATTGTTGGCCCTTGCAAAGCCTGCATTGTAATCAAGCTGCAGCCATTTTGTTCCGGGAAATGCTGCAAGTATTTTTTCTTTTGCCCCATCCTGCGAATCGTTGTCCACCACAATCACTTCGTAAGTGCCCGGCTTGGTTTGCTGCACAATGCTCTGTATGCAATCCATCACCAGTTGGCAAGATTTATAGTTGATTATGATGATGGATACAATCATGCTTTAATTGTATGCAGTTATGTTTACAAATGGCGAAAGGATAATGCCCCTGCTGCCAAGCAGCAAAATTATTTTATTAAAAATCTTTGCTGCTATATTTATGGCTGTTGATTTATAATGGGTGTCCCAATATCCCGGGGCATATTCCATTTTAAAACCGGCAGCAGTAATTATTTCTTCGTGCTCTTTTTTTGTAAGCAAATGCTCGTTCCATACGCCGGTAATGCAGTCGCAGGTATTTGTACGGAGCGTTTTGTCAATAGCAATTTCTTTGCCTGCAAAAAAATCATTCACGGCATCAGCAAAATCTTTTTGCCCTTTGCCCCTTGTAAGCGATGCTAATTTTTCTAATTGTTCTTTGCTTGCCCCGGGGCTTAGTTTTTTTATTTCATTTACCCGTTGCTCCCAGTACCCGTTTTTTTCGCCCATGCTGTGCAGTTGCCTGTGGTAAAAGCGCATGGCCGGGTTGTGGTAGTTGGCTGTAGTGGTTGAGTAAACAATTGCTTTAGCGTTATGCTTGTAAATGCTTTTATAAAAATGCGGCAGGCTGTAAATATGCTCAATCACATTCCTTGATGCAATGATGTCGTACTGTATTTTGTTTTCTGCTGCATGTTTTATCACATCGTCAATATCACCGGGCACATAGCTGTCTATTTTTGCCTGCACAGCATTGCACAATGTTTTTGCAGGCTGGTGCCATTCAGGCAAATAATCGTTGTAGATGTTTTTTTTAAACCCCATTTTGCCTGCCAGCATAAACAAAGTGCCAAGCCCTGCACCATAATCAATAAACGTTAAGTCACTAACGGGCTTGCCTGTTTTTTTTACAGAATAATAAATAATGTGGGCGCTGTTTTGCAATGAAAAGAACAGGCGCCTGCCAAGATGATGGTTGGCGAAGTAATCTTTGTATTCGTTTCCTGTTTCGAGGCTGGCGGCATCAATGCTCAAAAGTTGCTGGTACAATTCGTTTGCTTTTGCGTTAATATCATTTGCCAACGGGCCGGAACCGGCAACAAAAACATTTTTTTGGGCAGTAACCTCTTTATGCATTTCCCTCTTTTTTGCCGCTGCCTTTTAAGGCGTAAATGAGATAGCCTGTCAGCATCAGGAACAACAGCCAGTTAGAATATTTGCTGATGGTGTAAGCCGTATAATATACTTTTGGCTCAAATTTAAAATCAATGCTGTGCTTGCCTGCAGGCACCACCAATGCCCTCAGCACATAGTTTGCTTTTGCCACAGGCACTGCTTTGCCGTCGATGTAGGCATTCCAGTCTTTATAAAATATTTCGCTGAATACGGCAAGGTTAGCGGTGTTGCTGTTGCTTTCATATTTTATTTCCATATTGTCAAAGCTGGTTTGCTTTATGCTGGCATTGCTGTCTGGCGCAGCAAACCCTGTTACTATGTTTTTAAAACTGTTGTCAACAATGGCGGTGTCTTTCGGGTTAAAATCATCCAGCGCTTTCATTTCTTCTGCCGGGCCGTTTACAAACTTCACGGCTTTTACAAACCAGCAATTGCCTAATGCCCCGGGGTTGGGGTAAGCAGTTTTGCTTTTGCCGTCAGGGCTTCTTTGTATAATATATTTTGCATTCAGCATATTAAGCACCGATGTATTGATATTGCCATTCAATTGGTGAGTGGCCAGGTCGTCGTAAATGCCAATTTTGGCAGGGTGGTAGCCACCTATGGACTTATGAAAATAAGATGGCTTTGAATCCTGGAACGGGTCGCCGCCACTCAGGTCAAACACACGGTAATTAGGGTCTTTGTCTTTTAGTATCTGTTCGTCAGCCGGGCTTGCGGAAAATTCTTTTGCTGCGTATTTCTCTTCCGATTCAAAACTTTTTTCATTGAGGTAGCCATTGCCGATGGGTATTAAATCGATAAGCGTAAGCAGCGGCAAAGCAACCAGCAAAATTGTTGTGTTGATTTTTTTGTAAATAAACAGCCCAATAAGGCCAAGTGTAAGCAAACTGAGGATAAATGCTTTGCCAATATCGCCACGCAGCAATGCCTGCCTGTCTTTGCGTAATTCGCTTACCAGTTCTTTGGCAATTTTGGTGTCGCCTTTTGTTTGCTGTACAAAGTTTTCGTACAACTGGTTGTCGGTTAACGGCTGTTCTTTTTGGTTAAGCTGTTCAAGCTTTTGGGTGGTACCCGGGTCCTGCGGCGAAGCTATTATCGCATTAAACTGCTTTGACCGCTCTTTGTTTTCTTTGCTGTAATCGAAACTGAAATAAAGCATGCCAACGACAGCAAATATGGCTGCCATTGTAATAGCCGCCATTTTAAATTTCTTTGGCCCATCTGTGTAATCGCCGTCAATAATTCGTTGCACGCCAATTACTGCCAGCATTGGGAACAAAAACTGCGGTATTACCATTGCCATTTCAGGCGTGCGGAATTTGTTGTACAACGGCAGGTACTCAAATAAAAAATTATTTACCGAAGGCAGGCTTTTGCCCATAGCCAATACAGCCCCGGCAATGCTTGCCGTTAGCATCCACCATTTATGCTTGCTGCTGCCGAAAAACATGCCCAGTACAAACAGGCAGCATATTACTGCGCCAATATAAGCCGGGCCTGTGGTACCAGGTTTGTCGCCCCAATATAAACTGGTAGAAAGGTTGGCTGTTAAATTTTCAACCTGGTCGCCGGGCACATTCAATTTTTCTGAAAGGTAGGCCGCCACGTTGGAGTTGTCGCCAAGCTTTGGATAAATATTATAATCGCCGTCCCTTTGCGACACGTAAGCACCATAGCCATTAATGCCGGGGAACATAATGTTCAAGCCTTCTGATTTTGTGTTGCTCCACTGAAAGGCATAATCAATAGAAAGCCCTGTTGTTTTGTTCTGGTTTGTTTTATTGTTGCCAGTTTTTTTATCCAGTATTAATTGCCCGCCACGCTTGCTGTCTTTTGAATAATCATACACAGGCATTACCAATGCTGAATTAATAGCTATGCCTGTCATTGCCGCTGCAATAGCAATAGCCCCCGCTTTGCCAATATGTGCAAACTCTTTTTCCTTTACCCAGCGTATTAAATACGACAGCGCCATTACACCTATAATGAGGAACACATAGTAGGTGATTTGCTGGTGGTTTTGCTGCAGGTGCAGTGTGGCAAACAAAGCGCTCAGCATAAAACCTTTAAGGTATTCTTTTTCAAAAACTAAAATGATAGCGCCAATGAGCGCCGGGGCGTAAGCCATTGCCAGCAGTTTGGTATCATGCCCGGCCACAACCAATATAGGGTTGTATGTGGCATAAGCAAATGCAAGGCTTGCAAAAATGGCCAAATACGGCCTAATGCGTACGCACATGCAAAAGATATAAAAGCAAATGCTGCACAAAAAGAAAAAGTTGAGCGGCTTGGGCAGCCACAGTTGCATAGCACTGTTTATTTTTGAAAAAGGGGAGAAGGGCGTATCGTAAATTATGTTATAGGCGGGCATACCGCTGAACATGCTGGTAATCCACAAAGGGTATTTGCCATTTTTTTGATAATACAAATCGCTCTGGTGCTTCATGCTTTCCACAGCCGTTACATCGCTTTGCTGCACTACCACGCCGCTTTCGAGCGCAGGGCGGCAAAATATCACCGTTACTATTAAAAATACAGCCACAGCCACAAGGTGCGGCACAATGTTTTTAAAACTCAGATTTTTCATGCAAGGCGTTTAAATAATAGGCGGCAAATTAACTGAAATATGTTGAGTAAAAAAGAGGGCAGGCAATACCGGCAAACGGTTGCTGCGGTTTTGATTTTTGGGGCATTTTTTTCAATAATGCCGGTGAAGAGTTTTTTTGCAAACCCACGCCCTTTTGGGCAGGCCCGGAAAATGAATGGCCGGTTTTTTTATTCTTTTAAAAAAGGGTACAGGCTCTCATATGTAGTAATTAAATCCTGGCTGGCATTGCGGAGGCCCTTATATTTTGAAAAGTAAAGTGCCGCTTTTTCGTTGTCGTTTTTTTCTAAATAATGAGCCACCAGTTCTGCATAATCGCCCGGGAAGCCGGGGTTGCTTTTGGTTACGTTCTCAAAATATCCAATTTCTTTGCCGCTTTATTCCTTTAAGTTGTACAGCAGCCCCCGGTAATAATCAAGAAAGGGGTCTTTGTCAATCATTGAATCTACCGCATTGATGGCCCCAAGTGCTTTGTTATATTCTTTTCGTAAAAAATAAAGGTCAATAAGGATAAGCTGCACGCCAGGCTCGCCGGAGTATTTCCTTTCAATCTTCTCAATTTCTTTTATGTAGGTTCCCTCGTCCAGCTCTGAAGATATTTGCAGGTTAAGCATATCGCCAACTTTTGTGCCCCTGATGTATGCGGGCAGCATATCAAATTCCTTTTTAGCCTGCTCATAATTCTTTTTTGCCATCAGCCTTTTTATGCCATCAAATGCTTCGGCGGTTTGCTCAGCTTTTGTTTCGCTTGTTTCTGCAATAAGGGTATTTACAAACAGGGCCAGCGATTTGCTGATGTTTTCGCCGGAAGCATATACAAACATATCGGCTATGCCCACTTTGCCCTCAAGTTTGGTTATTTCCATGTCAAAATAATTCATGCCGCCATCTCCATAGGCCCTGAAGATGATTCTTTGTGTTCCGTCCTTTTCATACTGTTTCACTTTTTCAAAGCTGCCGTTTTCGCCAATAAGCGCATACAGGTTTTTGTCAAAATCCGAGTTTTTAAAACCTTTGGCGATCCCCCTTTCAACATCATCCATGTCTTTCATCTTTTTTTCCCTGGCTATCCTGTCGGCAAGGGCCTGAATGATTATACTGTTGCCCAAAATATTGGGCCTTCGTTTCAGCACAGCCGTTTCCATTTCTTTTGCAAATGCTGCCGCTTCTTCTTTTGATGCTTTTTGTTCAGCAGGGCGGCAATATGCCAGCAGCACAGTACATAAAACAAGCGGCAATAATTGCTTCATAGTTTTTGTTTTAATAACGCTTTTGATTGCTGAAGATAACACCTGAAATGAAAAAGGATGCTGGTTTCGCCTGCATCCTTTTGTAACGAGCAAATAATGTGGGCTATATAATTTTATGCCCCGCTATTTGCTCAAATTCGTTTTTGGTAAGTTTGGCTATGTTTGAAATAACAATGTTGGCATCTGGCATTTTCAAATGCTTCCGGGCATATTCTTTTAAATTTTCACGTGTAATATCACCCATTGTGCGGATATTCAAGATGCCCATGCTGTTAATTTCAAAGCCTTTCATTTCGGCGTAGTCGAATTGATAAAACTTTTTGGCCATGTTCAAAAGATATTAGAGGTAAACAAATATGGATGGCTGTAAAATTATTTACAACACGTAAACATAACGTTAATAAACCATAATCTTTCTGTTAAGCCGCTGATATTTTTGTGAGGCCGGCATTCTTTCGGTGATTAAAGTCACAAAACAGCTTCTGGTGCCGATACCCTTTAATTGCCGGGTTAATTAATGCCGCCCATCCCCTGCATGCCTTCTGTATCAACCCGGTTGTTTTTTCTTTTAAAAAGCGATACATCAATTTTGCCAAACCGCCAGTTGAAGTTGAGGCGAAGCACTTGCGGGTCACGGCGGCGCTCGGCATTTTGTTCAAAGTAAACAGATTGGGAAAACACACTGTTGAGCCTTGTGCGGAAAATATCGTTTACCTGCAGCGTAAGCGATGCTGCATTGTTTTTCATGAACTCCTTTTTGATGGCAATGTCTACTCCATACAAGGGCCTTATAAAGCCTTGTGCCGAAGGCGTGTTGCCCCCGCCGCCGAACATGCCCCTCCCCCCCAAGCCTCGGCCGCCCCCGCCCCCACCCCCGCCAAAGGCGCGGGGGGGTGGAGAAACCCGCGTTTTTGGCTGGTTATGGCCGCGAAGCTGTATTGAGAAATTTTCAGGCAGCTTGAAGTTGTTGTTCATCTTGGCAAACCAGCTTAGCTGGTTGTCGTCAATGCCGCCGGGAAGGTTGCCGGCTTTTAAAGTGGTATTAAAAAAGTTAACGTTGGTGGTTAGGTCCCACCAACTGGCAATTTTGTTTTTGCTTGTAAGCTCAAGCCCAAAAGTATATGTGTTGCTGGCATTGGCAAATGTGGTGAATATAACTGAGTCGGGTTTGCCACCGGTGGCTGGGTTTTTGTCCCTGTATTGGTAGCGTGCAATAATGTCGCTGGTGTTTTTAAAATAGGTTGTTGCCAGCAGGCTTTGCCCGGCTGCAATTTGGTTTTGATAAGACAGTTCTAACAGGTTGGTAAACTCCGGTACCAATCCCGGGTTGCCTCTTGACAGGTTCAATGAATCTGTGTAATCAATAAATGGTATAAGCTGGAAAAAATTGGGCCTGTTTATTTTTCTTGAATAATTCAATTGCAGGTCTTGCTTTTCGCTGAGCTTGTATGTGGCAAAAGCACTTGGGAAAAGGCTGAAAGGGTATTCGTTGGCAAAGCTTTGGCTCCTTGTAATCAATGTCCCGTTGTATTCAGAGCTTTCAATGCGCAGGCCAAGCTGGTAATTGAATTTATTTATTTGCTGGGCAAAAGTGATGTAGCCCGCAAGCACACGGTCGGTAAACTTGTATTCGTTGTTAAGCTCAGGCAATGGTTGGTAAACATTGTTGAATGGCGCCTTGATAAAATTGTTGTTGAAGCTGTAAAAATCCCTGATGGCTGCTCTTGCCCCGGCTTCTATTTTTATTTTATCTGTAATGGGGTTGTCGTAATCAATTTGCGCCGTAAAGAATTTTGTGCGGCCGCCGCCTTCGCTTTTCTGTGTTATTAATGGCGTTTTTGGCAAACTGGACGGGGCGAAGTACTGGGTGCCCAGAATATTTTC
>CAYRRL010000074.1:0-305 GCA_964426665.1 uncultured Ferruginibacter sp.
GCCCCCAAAGATATCCCTATTAATGAAGGCGATATGTTTTTGCTGCCGCCTAAAACGCCGCATTCGCCGCAGCGTGGCCCCAACACGGTTGGGTTAGTAATTGAAAAGGTGAGAGAAAATGAGAAAGATGGTTTTTTGTGGTTCTGTGAAAACTGCGGTAACAAGTTGTATGAAGAGTATGAGGTTGTTCATGATATTGTAAAACAATTGCCTCCAATTATGAATGGTTTTTATAGTGATGAACACAAACGCACCTGCAATAAATGCGGTGCCGTAATGTCTCCCCCAGTTAAAAAAGGGTAAAT
>CAYRRL010000074.1:315-9909 GCA_964426665.1 uncultured Ferruginibacter sp.
GCTGACAAACGAGAAGCGAAGAACAATCAACGAGAAACCAGAAATAGGGTTTAAAAAATGAAGATTGATATACATACCCATATTATGCCGGACAAAATGCCCAACTGGGTACAGAGGTTTGGCTATGGGGAATTCATTCACCTGGAACACCGCAACTGCAAAGCCTGCATGATGAAAGGCGATAAGCTTTTTCGTGAAGTGGATGCTAATTGTTTCGATGCTGATGCCAGGTTGAAGGAAATGGATGAAACAGATGTAACAGTTCAGGTGCTGTCAACCATTCCTGTTTTATTTAATTACTGGGCAAAAGCAAAAGACGGTTTAGAGACCTCAAGATTTTTTAATGGCCATATTGCTAATACGGTTGCCAGGAATCCAAAGCGTTTTATTGGCATAGGCACAGTTCCATTGCAGGATGTTGATATGGCTATTGAAGAAATGGAACGCTGCGTAGCCGAATTAAAAATGCCGGGGCTTGAAATTGGCAGCAATGTCAATGGCGAAAATTTATCTGAAAAAAAATTCTTTCCATTTTATAAACGGGCAGAAGAATTAGGTTGTTCTTTATTTGTGCATCCCTGGGAGATGATGGGGGAGAGGCAAATGCAAAAATACTGGCTGCCCTGGTTGGTGGGTATGCCTGCAGAAACATCAAGGGCAATTTGCTCCATGATATTTGGCGGTGTGTTTGAACAATTTCCCAAATTGAAAGTTGCTTTTGCACATGGAGGCGGCAGTTTCCCTTTAACGGTAGGAAGGATAGAGCATGGCTTTAATGCCCGCCCTGATTTGGTAGCGGTTGATAATGCTATAAACCCAAGAGATTATATAGGTAAATTCTGGATTGACAGTTTGGTGCATGATGCCAGGGCCATGCATTACATAGTTGATGTGATGGGTGAAGACAAAATTTGCTTGGGCAGCGATTATCCTTTTCCATTGGGGGAACATGTGCCGGGCAAGTTGATTGAGGAAATGGGTTTTAAAAAAGAATTGAAAGAGAAATTGCTTTATAAAAACGCACAGGATTGGTTAGCCCCATAAATACGTTTCTCGTTTCTGGTTATTTGTTACCCGTTGTTAGGAGTTTTTATACTTCAGTCATTAAACAGGTTTGGATAGTCGCTAATAATTCCATCAACACCCATTTTTTTTAATTCTTCAATTTTGCCTTTCTCATTCACCGTCCACGGTATCACTTTTATTTTTTGGTTGTGGCATTTCTCCAAAACCTCTTTCGTCACCAATGAATAATGAGGGCTGTAAACATTGGGTGTAAACCCAAGCCGCTTTATTTGTTCTTCCAAAGGCCTTTTGTCATAATCTTCAATCAGCAATACCGTTGGAATTGTTGGATGATTTTGATGCAGGTATTGCAATGTCCTCACATCAAATGATTGTATCATCACCCATTGCTCCATCTGTTTTTCTTTTATCACTTTTATCAGCATATCAACAAAAGCAGCAGGTGCAGGATGGTAAATATTGTCAGTTAAAGCAGTTGTTTTTGTTTCAATATTAAAATATGGGAACGGGCGGTTGTGTGTTTGCATGTACGTTTTTACTGAGTCAAACATAGCGGCAAGGCTTGGCTTATGTGCTGACATCTTTTTCTGCTGCGGAAAACGTGGATGCGGCTTTAATCCCACATCATATTTTTCTGCTTCGGCAAAATCCATTTTAAAAATGTTGTAAACTTTCTCATCTTTCTCTTCAATAAAACTGCCATCGGGCTTTGTTGTTATTTCATGATTAAAAAATGGTTCATGCGAAAGAATGGCAATGCTGTCTTTTGTAAATGAAATATCCATCTCCAATGTTGTTACGCCTGAATCCAGCGCATGAAGCATAGCAGGAATTGTATTCTCTGGCAATAAGCCGCGGCAGCCACGGTGGCCTTGTTTGTCAAAACTTGCAGGCAAACTTGATGTGTTACTAGAGCTCATTTTTTTATTTGATGAACAAGCTATAAAAAATAATCCGGCCGTAAAAAGCAAAAAGCACTTCTTAATAAAAAAGTGCTTTGCTGAATATTGGTATGTGGTACAAGTGAGTGGCACAACGATGCTTAATATTTACCCTAAAGATGGCAATAAAAAATTACACCAGCACTTCCTGCACCTGTGTAGCCGGCATATTTGCATTCCTCATCGCAATGCCTCTTGCGGCGTTGCCTGCAAATTCAGTAAATGCTTTTTTGGTCACCTCGTCATCGCTTACCATTAAAGGAATACCTAAGTCGCCGCCTTCACGGATGCTTTGTACAATCGGTATTTGCCCAAGGAAAGGGATGTCAAATTCTTCGGCTAAATTTTTGCCGCCGTTCTTTCCGAAGATGTAATATTTATTCTCCGGCAATTCAGCAGGGGTGAAATAGCTCATGTTCTCCACCAATCCAATCACAGGCACTTTTAATTGCGCCTGGCCAAACATTGCAATGCCTTTTTTAGCATCTGCCAAAGCAACCAATTGTGGTGTTGTTACAACAATCACACCGGTAACAGGCACAGTTTGCACAACAGTCAAATGGATATCGCCTGTCCCCGGCGGCATATCAATAATTAAATAATCCAGTTCGCCCCAATCAACTTCCGTTACAAACTGGCGGATAGCGCTGCTCACCATTGGGCCACGCCAAACCACGGCCTGCTTTTCATCCACAAGCAAACCAATGCTCAATATTTTTATGCCATATTGCTCAAGCGGCACAATCATGCCTTTGCCATCCACTTCCTTCATCATTGGCCTTTCGCCACGAACGCCAAACATAATGTGCTGGCTCGGCCCATAAATATCGGCGTCCATCAGGCCTACTTTTGCGCCGCCCTGCGACAATGCTAATGCAAGGTTTGCCGAAACAGTGCTTTTGCCAACACCGCCTTTGCCGCTCACCACAGCAATAATATTTTTTACGCCTGCCAATAAAGTTTTTGCATCTTTCCTGTTGCTGCTGGTATTGCTGGTAAAGTTCACTGTTACTAAGGCCTCTTTATTCACTAATATCTTAACAGCATTTTCGCTGGCCGTTCGCATCATGTCTTTCATGGGGCATGCAGGCGTTGTCAATACAATCGTAAAAGAAACATTGTTGCCATCAATAGCTATATCCTTCACCATGTTCAGCGTTACCAAATCTTTTCCAAGGTCTGGTTCCTGCACATTGCTAAGCGCTTTCAGTATATCTTGTTCGGTCATCGCAGAATTATTTGTTAAAAAGCTTTTTCAGCCGCAAAATTAACCATTGAGGGGCTTACTTTGTTTATCATTTACAGAAATGATATTATTTTTGAAACGGCCATTTAATCTTTGGGCATCATCGTTGTGTCAACCGATAGCTATCGGCTCACTTGTACAGCATATCTTTGAGCCTCACAGCATTAAAATTTAAAAGCTATTTTGTTATTGCAGAGCATGAACAAATTTTTACGATACATTTTATTTTCTCTTCTTTTTTTACCATTTGCTTCCAAAGCGCAATTCAGCAGTTTTAAAGATTCTGTTGTACAGTTGTACGGCGTGGTAATGACGGCTGACAGCCTGCAGGCTTTGCAGGGCGTAAGCATTATGATTAAAGGGCAAAACAGGGGCACAATAACCAACAACCAGGGTGTTTTCAGCATTGTGGCTTTAAAAGGGGATGTAATTGAATTTACTTCAGTGGGTTTTAAACCTAAAAAAGTAGAGATACCAAAAGAATTGCAGGGCAACCAGCACAGTATTATCCAATTGATGGTGAATGATACTATTTACCTCGCCGCTACTATCATTAAGCCAAGGCCATCGAGGGAGCAATTTGAAAGGGATTTCCTTAATACCCAAATACCAGCAGACAAACTTGAAATTGCCCGGCAAAACAATGATGCTAACACACGACGCTTGCTGATGGCTACTTTGCCCAAAGATGGCCAGGAGGCTTCCAGCGCTTACCTCAGCAAACAGGCTTCAAAGAATTATTACAATGGCCAGTTGCCGCCACAAAATATTTTTAACCCATTGGCCTGGGCTGAGTTTATCAAAGCATGGAAACGTGGGGATTTTAAAAGCAAGTAGTTTCGTTATTAGTTATTTGTTATTTGGCAATAGGCAACAAACAATCTGCGTTAAGGCCAGAAGTAAAAGAAATATCTAATTTTACGATTCAGAATTAACCATTCACAAACTTTATTTGCATGTTGTTTTTTTTAAATGGCTTTATGGGCAGCGGAAAATCGCATTGGGGCAGGATATGGGCTGCACAATACAAACTTGGCTTTATTGACTTGGATGAGGCAATTGAGATAGAAGAGGGGAAATCAGTAGTGGATATTTTTGAAGCCAAAGGCGAAAGTTACTTCAGGGAGCTGGAGGCTAAGAAACTGAGGGAAATGCAAGAAATAAAAAACACCATTATTGCCTGTGGCGGCGGCGCCCCATGCTTTCATGGCAATATGAAATGGATGAATGAGCATGGCATCAGTGTTTATCTTTCGGCAACCGCCGATGAAATATTAAGAAGGCTTGTAAAAGGCCAGGCACAGCGGCCGCTGATAAAAAAACTAAACCAGGCAGAACTGCTTTTTTTTATTCAGCAAAAATTAAAAGAAAGGGAGCCATTCTACAAGCAATGCAATATCGAATTGCCCAGTGCTGATATTACCGAGCATACGTTTGAAGAAAAAGTGCTGGCATACTAACTCCTTTTTACAGGTAAAAACCTGCTTTCCCCAATACTATTGCCCCTGTTTTTTTCGTTTTAGGGTATTATTCATCTAAAGCAATACGGTACGGTATGCTGGCAATAAAAAAAACCTTTCAAAAATATATATTGGGCATGCAGCCTGGCATGTTCAGGCTTTTCCTGGCCAGCCTCGTTGTGCTATACCATGCGTTCAAATCATTTCCTTTTGGCATGTTTGCCGTATATACTTTTTTTATTTTGAGCGGCTATTGGGTGTCAAAAATGTACGATGAGTTTTATTCCCAAAAAAGAAACGGCCTGCTGCTTTTTTTGTACAGCCGTGTGCTAAGGCTTTTCCCGCTTTATCTGCTTTGCACTGCCATTATGTTGCTGGTGCAAAAATTTTACATTGAGCCTTATCACCATGAGTATCTTTTAAACAACATCGGGTTAAAGGAATATAGCTACCTGCTGCTGATGCTGCCATTGAATGCATTGGATTTCCAATTGCTTGTGCCAGCCTGGTCGCTGGCAGTGGAAATGCAGTTTTATATATTGGCGCCTTTGCTGCTCTGGGCTATGCGTAAAACAAACACCGCATTGCTGTTTGCTATTGCACTTATCGTTTCTGTATGTGCAATTTGCGCTACAGGTTTTCGCTACAACAATCTGCAGGCATATATATGTTACTTTATTATTGGGATGTTTATTTACAGAAATGCACTTCAATTTTCTGCTAAAACAATAAAGGCAACGATTTTAATAATTGGCTGCATCATTGCTGCTTGCTATGCATTGCCAATATTAAGGAACAATGTTTTGAATGAGGAAGCCCATTATGGCGCTTTCTATTATTGCCAGTTGCTTAATCATTTGCTCCCATTTTTATTTGTGCCTTTTATAACACATAACCTGCGCCAAAAAAGCACTAAAGCCGACAGGGTTTACGGCGATTTTTCCTATACCATTTATTTGGTGCATTGGTCCGTGATAGCTGTTTACAACCGGCTATATGCTTTTAGCGGCTTTTCACTTTTCAGGCTTGGCTATATAGCCGCTGCATTGGCGTTGATTGTATTGCTTAGCCTTGCTGTTTACTGGTGGTTTGAGAAGCCAGTTGAAGCTTTCCGCAAAAAAGTTGTGGCACGCATGAGCGAAGCTGAGCCTCAAAGCAAAATCAAAATAGCAACAGCTTAGGCAGTATCTCTTCATTTTTATTAATTGCTGCACTTACCTTTGCCCTGCAAAAAATCATTGCATGAATAAAAGGTTTTTAATTACAGCCGCTTTTCTCGGTGCCTTGTCTGTATTGCTTGGCGCATTTGCTGCACATAAACTCAAAGATATATTTGAACCATCATTGCTGCAGGTATTTGAAACAGCAGTGAAGTACCAGATGTACCATTCGCTGGCATTGGTGGCGGCCGGCATTTTACATAAAGAATTCCCGGCAAAGCAAATAATATGGGCGGGCAATCTTTTTTTAGCGGGCATCATTTTATTCAGCGGCTCGCTGTATGCCATTTGCATAATGAAACACCAGGGTATTTCACCTGGTTTTGCCGGGCCCCTTACTCCAGTTGGGGGCTTATGTTTTATAAGCGGCTGGCTGCTTCTGGCCGTTGGCCTGTCGAAAAAAACGGCCGTATCCCAACAGGTTTAATTATCCACAAATTCACAATCTAAGAAAGCATAGCTGTTTTTATGATAACGGCAGCAGCGTGCAGTATTGCTTTTGTATATCTTTGTTGCGATGGCAAAGAAAGTGAAGCCGGCTAAGGAAAACCCAAAGAATACCGGTGCATTAAAACAAGACAGCGAACCCACAATAGAAGTGAAGCAATTGCTTAAAGATGAACGTACCCATAAAATAACGGGCACTGTTTTTTTATTGATTGCATTTTTGCTCTTCATTGCATTTACCTCCTACCTTTTTACATGGGAAGAAGACCAGGACGAAGTATTCAAAGCAGGCAGCAGTTTGTTTTGGGGCAGCGAAGCAAAAGTAAATAACCTGCTTGGCACACTTGGCGCATACCTTTCACATTCTTTTATTTACAAAGGGTTTGGTGTTGCTTCATTCCTTTTCTGCAGTTTCTTTTTTGTAATAGGCGTTAATCTTTTTTTTGGCAGGAAAATCTTTTCTGTTGCCAAGAATGTAAAATACCTCATTACAGGGCTGGTGATATTGAGCGTTGCTTTTGCAGTGGTATTTAATGGAAACGCTTTTCCGTGGGGCGGGGCAGTGGGCAATTTGGTTAAAGACTGGATGTTTCATGTGATAGGGCATGTGGGCACATTTGCAGTGCTTGCTGTGGCTTTGCTGAGCTATGTAATATGGCGGTTTAACCCTGCATTTAAGCTGCCATCCAAAAAAGCAACTGTGGAGGCTGATGAAACAGCTTCTCTTGTAATGGAAGCGGAAGATGAGCCACAAGAAACAACCGTGCCAGAGGAGAAAGGCGGCAATAAGTTAAATGGCAATGGCAGCATGATAGCAGCAGTTGCAGATGAAGAAAAAGCAGCGCATGATTTAACAGTAACCGAAAAAGAAACCGAAGAAGCAAAAGAAGAAGCGCCAGTGCTAAACGAAACAATAGTGCCTTCGCAGCCGGCAAAAACCAAAAAAGCTGAAACAGTACCGCTTGAATTGGAGATAAAAACAGCACCAGCAAAAGAAGAAGCAGAGGGCCCTAAGCCATCTGCGGCCCCCCAAAGGCAAACTATTGATACAGCTTACGACCCCATTCTTGATTTAAGGGATTATATGTATCCGTCTATTGACCTGCTGGAAGCGCATGGCAGTGATAAAATTGTGCAGGATGCAGCAGAGTTGCAGGCAAACAAAGACCAAATTATCAATACGCTTAAAAATTACGACATAAGCATACAGCGCATATCGGCAACGGTTGGCCCAACAGTTACACTGTATGAAATTGTACCGGCGGCAGGCGTGCGCATATCAAGAATTAAAAACCTGGAAGACGACATTGCATTGAACCTTGCGGCGCTTGGCATCCGTATTATTGCACCCATTCCCGGCAAAGGCACTATAGGAATAGAAGTGCCAAATGCCAAGAAGACGGTTGTAAGCATGAAAACCCTGCTTTCATCAGAAAGGTTTTTGAAAAACAATTTTTCGCTGCCTATTGCTATCGGCAAAAAGATTGACAATGAGAACTTCATTGTTGATTTGGCAAATATGCCGCACCTGCTGATGGCAGGCGCTACCGGGCAGGGCAAATCGGTTGGTTTAAATGCCATACTGGTTTCGCTGCTGTATAAAAAGCACCCTTCTCAATTAAAATTTGTTTTGGTTGACCCAAAGAAGGTGGAGCTGAGTATTTATAAAACTATTGAAAGGCATTTCCTTGCAAAGCTGCCCGGGGAAGAAGAGGCAATTATAACAGATACAAAAAAAGTTGTGCATACGCTCAATGCACTTTGCATTGAAATGGACAACCGTTATGATTTATTGAAAGAAGCAGGTTGCCGCAACATAAGAGAGTACAACGAGAAATTTGCAGCAAGGAAATTGAACCCTGAGAAAGGGCATCAATTCCTTCCATTTATAGTGCTGGTTGTGGATGAGTTTGCAGACTTGATTATGACTGCAGGCAAAGAAGTGGAAATGCCAATAGCAAGGCTGGCACAGTTGGCAAGGGCTGTAGGCATACATTTAATTATTGCAACACAAAGGCCAAGCGTAAATATTATTACAGGAACTATCAAGGCTAATTTCCCTGCACGTATTGCTTTTAAAGTGAGCAGCAAAATAGACAGCCGTACTATTTTAGATACTGGTGGCGCAGAGCAATTGATTGGCAAGGGCGATATGCTGATTAGCTACAATGGCGAGTTAGTCCGTTTGCAATGTGCTTTTGTTGATACGCCTGAAGTGGACAAGGTGAATGAATTTATTGGCAGCCAGCGGGGCTATGCCCAGGCATTTCTACTGCCTGAATATGTGGATGAAAAAGAAATGGAGAAAGGCGATTTTGATATCAATGATAAAGACCCGTTGTTTGAAGATGCTGCAAGGTTAATTGTTGCCAGCCAAAGTGGAAGTACATCATTATTGCAACGCAAAATGAAACTTGGGTATAACCGTGCTGGCCGCTTGATGGACCA
Source organism: uncultured Ferruginibacter sp. (assembly GCA_964426665.1). GTDB lineage: Bacteria > Bacteroidota > Bacteroidia > Chitinophagales > Chitinophagaceae > Ferruginibacter. Next base: position 9,104 of record CAYRRL010000074.1, read on the forward strand.
GTTAGAATCGGCAGGTGTTGTTGGCCCTAACCAAGGCAGCAAAGTGAGGGATGTACTGATAAAGACAGATGCAGATTTGCAGCAGTTGATGGCGGCGTTTTAGCTTATTCTAATACCTTTTCCATTTGCATGCTTCTTGAGCCTTTCACTAAAATAGTAGTGTTATTGTAGCCTTGTTCTTTTAACCATTTGCCTGCTTCATTGGAATTTTGGAAAAAAGTATAAGGGTTGTTTACTTTATTAAAATCGCCGCCAACTAATACAATATCTTTCCATTTGTATTTTGCAATTAAATCAATCAATGCCTGGTGTTCTTTCAGGCTTTCTTCCCCCATTTCCATCATGCCGCCAAGCAATAACACTTTATCGCCCTGCATCTTTGCAATGTTTTCTACTGCAGCTTTCATGCTGGTGGGGTTGGCATTATAAGCATCCAGAATAATTTTGTTGCCATCTTTTTCAATCAATTGGCTGCGGCTGTTGCTGGGGATATAGTTTTCCAAAGCAAGTTTTATTTTTTTATCAGGCACATTAAAATATTTGCCAACTGCCACAGCCACTAATACATTAGGCAAGTTGTATTGGCCAACCAAATGTGTTTTGATATTTTCAATAGATGCCCCCTTCAATATATCTACTTCCAGCATTTCGTTATTGCTCATGGCTTTGCCAACAATATCAGCATCTGCAGTGCCATAGGTTATTATATTGCTGATGCCTTTGCTCATTTCAACTAAATATTCATAATCCTTCATTATAAAGGCGGTTCCATTATTTGCCCTGATGTAATCATATAATTCCCCCTT
>CAYRRL010000075.1:0-7875 GCA_964426665.1 uncultured Ferruginibacter sp.
AAATTGGACCAATTAGTTTTATGTTTGAAGTTGATAATATAAACGATGATGGCGATAATGATACAATCCAAACCAACAGTATGCAACACAAAAGAACTTGTCCATAATTTTTTATTGATAGGGAATGCAAGGTTCCAGCAGTAAGCAGCAAATAATAACAGTGCCCCTGCCAATAATAATTTGGTTAAGCCTTCATAAGTGTTCCCTTTTTCCTGAATGAATTTCCCCGCCATATAACCAGCCACCACATTGGCAACAGCAGGCATGGTGCTTAATAAACCTTCCGGGTCAAAAGCAACACCTTCTCCATGATACAAATGTTTTTCATTCAGCAGCCAGCGGTCAATTACGGAGCCTAGGTTGTTTTGCATTCCCAATGGGTCGGTTGCATCGCCAAAAGCATACAGCAATATCCAATAAACAAAAAGCAAAACGATACTGATAATTAAAGCAGCCTTGGGTTTTAAATAATAAATCAGCATAGCCGCAATGCCATAACACAAAGCAATTCTTTGCAGCACGCCAAATACCCTTGTTTCTTCAAAAGGAAAACCAACAATGCTGTTTGCATTATCCCACTTTACAAAAGGGAACCAATACATCAAATAACCTAACAGGAAAATGATAAATGTTCTTTTTAAAATTTTCCATAGCACTGTGCTATGCGGAAGCCCTTCCCATTTTGTCATCACAAAACTCATGGCGTTGCCTACTGCAAATAAAAATGAAGGGAACACCAAATCAGTTGGTGTAAAGCCATGCCATTTTGCATGATGCAATGGGCCCCATGTTGTATCGCCATTGCCAGGTGTGTTTACAATTATCATCAGGCAAACAGTCATGCCCCTAAAAACATCGAGGGCTGAAAATCGTTGTGTGGTGGCAGTCATTGGTTTTGATTATGCGGTTTCCGGCAGCAGTAAGTAATAAAAAAGCAGGGAACAATCCCTGCTGTTAAAATTAAACTTTTCGATGATGAAAAATTCAAGCCGCTACCATTTTACCATTTCTCAAGCCCAAGTAACTTTTTTCCAAGTTCACTCAACTTCGCTGTATCATATTTTGTTTGCTCCCAGTTGCGTGGGTCGCCGGGAAATGCATATCCTTCTGGTGCAATGCGGTTTTTCCATGAATTGATACGCCATTGCTTTAATGCTTCATTATCTTCTTCCGCCGGCATCATTGAAATATATTGGGCAATACGTACTTTATCACCACTCAGGTTTGGGCGTATGCCATGCGGTTGCAGGCTGTTAAATATCAGCAAATCGCCGGCTTCCATTTTTACTTTTACCAAATCAAATCCTGATACATCGGGTTTAAAATGGTCCCTGTCTTCAGGCTGTGTAAGTTTCCATGTATCATAAGTGCGGAACAATTCAGGCACACATTGAAAGCCGCCCATGTTTTCATCTGTTTGGTCAGCCAATGCCAGCACACCCTGCACATTCACCGGTTTTTCCTCCGGGTCATAATCCCAGTGAATAAAACCTTTGTATTCAAATCCCGGCCTGATGGGAAAATTAAGATTAGCCCTGTCTATGGTTACCCACAATTTTTCTGTGCCCCATATATCAGCAAATGCGTCATACACTTTTTGCATTTGGCGGTTGTTCCACAGGTGTTGGTTATTGTACACTTCCACCATGCCGGTATTGGTAAGCTCTTTCATTTTCATTTCAGCTCTCGGCGGTGCATACCAGGTCTCCGGGTTATTGGGGTCTTTTTCTTCAAACTCCCATAAAAATTTTGCTGTTGCCAATGCCTGTTCCCTTGGCACTGCATTTTTAATTACAATGTAGCCGTTGGTAATCCAGAAATTCCAGTCGTTTTCGCTTAATACTTTTAATGGTTTGCCATTGCTGCGGTCATTTAGTTTTACGGCACTGCTTTTTGCAGTGGATGGGTTGCCGGGAATATCTTTATGTGCATTGCCCGGAACCATTGTGGGTGCCATGGTTGGCGCCATTGTTTGCTGTTGCATATATTTTATTTATTGATAGAAAATTTTGTTGCAGCACAAGTACGGTTTCCTTTATTGCAAAAGCCAAATTCATTCCGGTGCCTGCATTTTTCAATGCCGCAATTTGGTTTTGCAGAAATGGTTTCGGCAGAAAGATTGCTGATTGTTTTTAATTCAGCTGGCTTGGTATTCATATTCATCGGCTGCAATTTTATGATACAAAAATAGCCTGCATAAAAGCCGTATTGCTACACCTGCAATGACCACTATTTGTTCTATATTGATATTTTTTGATTATTTTTCATTCATTAATGCATATACAGGGTAAATGAAGGCCAAGCTTGAAAACATATCATCAGATGTGGACAGTTCATTCCGCATACTGCTTACACCAAAGCTGAACGAAATTTTTTACTGGCATTTTCACCCTGAATATGAGATCGTATATGTGGAAGCATCCTCAGGTTACCGCCATATTGGCGATCATATATCTAAGTATGAAGGCAGCGATCTTGCATTGATTGGCTCCAATATCCCACACCTGAATTTTGATTATGGGGTTAAATCGGTTGTAGACACGGTAGTGGTGCAGATGAAAGAAAATTTTTTGGGAGAAGAGTTTTTTTCATTGCCGGAAATGGCAGTAATAAAAACCTTATTTGACAGGGCAAAAGAAGGCATTGCATTTTATGGGGAAACAAAAAGGCTGGCTGGAGAAAAATTAAAAATGCTTACATCCCTTTCACATTTTCAACAGTTGATAACACTCCTGGAAGTTTTTCAATTGCTGGCGCAAAGTAGTGAAGTGGAATTATTGAATGCAAAACCCATCGCTGGTGTTTCGGTTTTAAAACAACAACAACGTATTCAAAAAGTGTATCACTTTATTGAGGCAAATTATCAAAAACCAATTGGTGTAAACGAAGCGGCAGCATTATGCCACCTCACTACTGCGGCGTTTTGCCGTTATTTTAAAAAATCCACGCACTATACTTTTACTGAGTTTCTCAACCGCTTTCGCATTAACCAGGCAAAGAAAATTTTAATGCAGGACAAAACTGTTACAGAAGCCTGTTATGAAACCGGTTTTGAAAACCTGTCTTACTTTAATAAAACTTTCAAGCGGATTGCAGGAGAAAATCCATCTGTGGCAAGAAAAAAATATTCCGGCACGTAAATCATAAATTTTGCTTCTGCATTTTATTACCTTTAGTTGATAAAACAACTGCCATGCCATACAAATGGACACGCCGTGACGCCTTAAGGGCATTAGGATTAACAGCAGGAACCATACTCCCTTTTTCTTCATGGGCAAAAGATGAAAACGGGCACCCTATTTTATTGCCCGAAGAAAAAATAAACTTAGCCAATCCCATTACCGCTATTACGCTCGGCGCAGGCAACCGTGGCAATGTGTATGGCGGCTATTCTCTGCAGCACGGCGACCAGTTAGATATCATTGGCGTGGCAGAACCTATTGCCATCCGCAATGAACGCTATGCACAAAAGCACAACATAAAAACAGAAAACCGCTTCAATACCTGGGAAGATGTTTTTAAAAAACCAAAGTTTGCTGATGCTGTAATTATTTCCACGCCGGACAACCTGCATTACGGGCCTTGCATGAAAGCGCTTGAACTGGGGTATGATGTGCTGCTAGAAAAGCCTATTTCGCCAAGCGAAAAAGAATGCCGTGATATTTTAGCACTGGCAAAAAAGACAGGAAGGATTGTTGCCGTTTGCCATGTGCTCCGTTATGCGCCATATTTTGTAAAGCTCAAAGAAATTATGAATAGTGGTGTGTTGGGAGAGATTATCAGCATACAACACATGGAGCCGATAGAACACATACACATGAGCCACTCGTATGTACGAGGCAACTGGCACAACAGCAAACAAACAACACCCATCATTTTGGCAAAAAGCTGCCACGACTTAGATATTTTAAGATGGATGGTGGGCAAACCATGCAAAAGCATCCAGGCGTTTGGCGATTTAAAATGGTTCAAAGAAAAAAATGCGCCTGCCGGCAGCACAGCCCGTTGCAGTGATGGTTGTGCAGTGGAAGATAAATGCCCCTACTCTGCATTGGAAATTTACTATCGCAAGCGCCAGCGCAATTATGTTTTTGATTTGCCGGAGGATAAAGACAAGCAGGCTGAGTATGTGCTGCAACAATTAAAAGCAACTAATTATGGCCGCTGTGTATATCGCATGGATAATGACCAGCCCGACCACTACACCACTAACATATTATTTGAAGATGGGCTTACCGCTTCTTTCTCTATGGAGGCGTTTACTTCTTACGAAGGGAGAAGGACAAGGGTGATGGGAAGCCATGGCGATGTTGTTGGCGATATGAGTTCTTTTGTAATGACCGATTTTTTAACAGGGCAAAAAACAGAATGGACACAGGCGACGGACGGGCATGGCGGCGGCGACTGGCGCTTGGTTGCCAACTGGCTGCAGGCCATTTCAAAAAGGGATGCGTCGCTGCTTACTTCCACTATTGACCAGTCTATCGAAAGCCACGTAATGGGCTTTATGGCAGAAGAAAGCCGGGCAACAAAAAAAGTGATGGATGTAGTGATGTAATTTTATAATACCAGCTTCGGTTTTTCATAGCAGCGCCATTGCGCCGCAATCCTTTCATCGGCATACATAATGTCATCGTACTTACGCAATAGCAAAATTTAACAACGACGGAATGTCATAGTGAAAGTTTTGGCAGGGTTTTCTATTATACCCATTCCAAAGAAAAAATTTTGCTTCTTTGCTTTCTTTGCCGTCTTGGCGTGAAATAAAAAGTAAAACTATGAACACACAAAAACTTTTTCTTCCTAACATTGCCATTTGCATCCTGATGGATTTGATTGGCATGTTTACATATGCAATACCTGCACTCGGCGAACTTGGCGATGTTGTCTGGGCGCCGTTTTCAGCATTTGTTTTTTACAAACTCTTTGGCGGCAAACTCGGTTTGTTTGGCGGTATGTTTGATTTTTTAGAAGAGGTTCTTCCTTTTACAGATGTGATACCTTCTTTTACTATTGCATGGTTCGTAAGGAAAAATGCTATTGATAAACCGCTTGCAGTTAAAAGGTAATTTCAGAGGGCGTGTTGAAGTTTTGGAAAAATTTTTTCTGATCACCCGTCAAAGCAATCTTGCAAACATTTAATTGTTCTAATAAAAACTTCATACTATGCTTATGAAGTTTTTCTTTTTTATGTATATCTAAAATATGCGATATAGCTTTGGAAGTATAAATCCCACAAAGTGGCTCTGCTTCGCCGTTGTTGGTAAAAATGTATGAGCCAGAATTTTCTTTCCTATAATTATCAATCAACGTAGCAAGCATTGAAGTTTCCATCAACAGCAAATCGCAGGCAAGCACAAACAAATCTTCTTTTGGATAAGCAACATGGCAACTCAATAATCCCAGCAATGGGCCTTTTATTGAGAGCGAATCACCATCAACTATAAAATCAATTTCCGAAAAAACTTTTGAGTACGCCGAAAGCTGTTGCTCACTCACTGAAATTTTCACCAGAATGTTTAATTGTGAAAGTTTATCTGCTGCAATTTGTGCCCAGCATTTTTCGCCATGCATCATCATGCCTTTGTCTGCGCCCATTCTCTGGCTTTGCCCTCCGCATAAAACGATGCCCAGCATTCTTATTGGTTTGTGTGGTGTGTTTTGCTATCGGTATGCCCTAAGCTTCGGTCAGGGTTTACAATATCCCTTATCATTTGTTTCAGTTCCTTTATTTCGGGAAAACCGCCAAATTCTTTTCTGTCAAATATCTTTTTTCCATCAATGCTGATGATAAAGCTGCCGCCGGTTTCACTTGGTTGAAGCGTTACGCTTTTGAGTTCGCTTGCAAAAGTTGTCAAAAATTCCTGCGCCATGTACGCTGCTCTTAACAGCCAGTTGCATTTGGGGCAATATTCAATGGTGATAATTGGTTTCATATTTTATCATTCTGATCAGTGAGCTTTTGTGGCTTCGTGTCTTTTTGGTTGAATAATAAACCACGAAGGCGCAAAGGCACGAAGAAACACAAAGGATAAAGTTACAAAGCTGCTGCCCACTTTTATTTTTTTATCCGCTAATTTGCAGTAAAAATTTTCAACTTGCCTTTTCAATTACAATCACCATATTCGCCAGCCGGCGACCAGCCTGATGCCATTAAAAAATTAACCGAAGGCATAATGGATGGCGAACGCTATCAAACTTTATTGGGCGTAACCGGCAGTGGCAAAACTTTTACTATTGCCAACGTAATACAAAATGTACAACGCCCAACATTAGTGTTAACACATAACAAAACTCTGGTGGCGCAATTGTATGGTGAGTTCAAACAATTTTTCCCTGATAATGCTGTTGGTTATTTTGTGAGTTATTATGATTATTACCAACCCGAAGCCTACATACCTGTAAGCAATACATATATCGAAAAAGATTTGAGCATTAATGAGGAACTGGATAAACTTCGTTTGCAGGCAACGGCACAACTATTAAGTGGAAGAAGGGACATCATTGTCGTTGCCAGCGTAAGTTGTATTTATGGCATGGGCAACCCAACTGAGTTTGAAAACGGCATTGTAAGGATACAAAAGAACCAAATCATTTCAAGGCAGGGCTTTCTTCATTCATTGGTGAATAGTTTATATTCAAGAAGCCAGGGTGATTTTACAAGGGGCACATTCAGGGTAAAAGGCGATACAGTGGATATTAACCTGCCTTATGTTGATTATGGCTACCGCATTACTTTTTTTGGCGATGAAATTGAAAGCATCGAAACATTGGAATTGAGCAGCAGCAAACGCATTGCCGAAGTTGACAACGCCGCCATCTTTCCAGCTAATTTATATTTAGCGCCAAAAGATATTATGCAACAGGTGATTTATGAGATACAGGATGAAACCGCTGCCCAGGTTGAATATTTTAAAGCCACAGGGAAATTTATTGAAGCACAGCGCCTGAGCGAAAGAGTGAATTATGATTTGGAAATGATAAGGGAACTGGGTTATTGCAATGGCATAGAAAACTATTCAAGGTTTTTTGACAGAAGGAACCCCGGCACAAGGCCGTTCTGTTTATTGGATTATTTTCCAAAAGATTTTATTTGTGTAATTGACGAAAGCCACCAAACTGTACCGCAGGTAAGCGGCATGTATGGCGGGGACAGGAGCAGGAAATTGATTTTAGTTGATTATGGCTTCCGGTTGCCCTCTGCATTAGATAACAGGCCTTTGAACTTCCATGAGTTTGAAAACATGACGGGGCAAACCATTTTTGTTTCTGCCACACCGGGGGATTATGAACTGGAAAAAACAGGCGGTGTTGTTGTTGAGCAAGTGGTAAGGCCAACGGGTTTGCTCGACCCGCCAATTGAAATCCGCCCTTCTATCAACCAGATTGATGATTTGCTTGATGAGATTGACAACCGTATAAAAAAAGGCGACCGTGTATTGGTAACAACATTGACCAAGCGCATGGCGGAAGAGATGGATAAATATTTGCACCGCATCAATATCAAAAGCAAATACATACACAGCGAAGTGGATGCATTGGAGAGAGTGGAAATATTAAGGGAGCTTAGATTGGGTACGATTGATGTATTGGTTGGCGTAAACTTGTTAAGGGAAGGGCTGGATTTACCCGAAGTTTCTTTGGTAGCAATTTTGGATGCAGACAAAGAAGGCTATCTCCGCAATGAAAAAAGCTTAACGCAAACTGCCGGCCGTGCCGCAAGGAATGTTGATGGCCTCGTAATTTTTTATGCAGATAAAATTACCGAGAGCATGCAAAAAACAATGGATGAAACATTGCGCCGCCGGGAAAAGCAGATAGCTTATAATATTGAACATAACATCACGCCAAAAACAGTTGTAAAAAGCAAAGAGC
>CAYRRL010000075.1:7885-9875 GCA_964426665.1 uncultured Ferruginibacter sp.
AGGTGTTTGCACAGACCAGTGTTCTTGACATAAAAGGCTTTGATGAAAAGAAGGCTTATGCTATTGGCGACAGCCAGGATATAGTAACCATTGCAGCAGAAGACCAGGAAGAATACCTTACCATTCCTAAGATGGAAAAGAAGATAGCATCTGTAAAAAAATCAATGGAGAAAGCTGCAAAGGATATGGACTTTATGGAAGCGGCAAGGCTTAGGGACGAAATGTTCCGGCTGCAGAAAGAGTTAGAAGGGATGAAAGGTTAAAAATTGATACAGAAAAGCCATACCTTGTTTCCCCAATAATTTTTCAAACAATAAAAACTTACGATTATGGTGGGAGAAAAAACAATGACTGCACAGGAAATCGCTAACCGCATGAGCGAACTGTTTAAAGAAAATAAATGGGCAGAAGTACAGGACGAGCTTTTTTCTGAGGATTGCGAAAGCGTGGAGCCTGCACATGCGATGGGCATGAAAACAGTACGGGGCAAAGCTGCTATCAAGCAAAAAGGCGAAGAGTTTAATGCAATGATTGAAGAAGTGCATGGCGGATGGGTAAGCGATTTGCTAGTAGGCGGCAATTACATTACCTGCGCCATGGGGATTGATGTAACTATGAAAGGGATGGGGCGTGTGAAAATGGATGAGGTTTGCGTGTATGAAATAAAAGACGGGAAAATTGTGAAAGAACAATTTTTCTTTTAAGAAAAATGATTGCTGCTTAAAAAGGGAAATGGGATTGAAATGCCTCAATCCCATTTTTAATTCAGTTTATTAGCCCACTAACTGGGCTTTTAAAAATTTATTCCATTCGTCCAGCATTTTGCCTTTCAATACACGGGGGAATTTATGCTGCCCGCCCACTTTGCCTTTGCTTTCCATAAAATCCAGGAATATTTTTTCGGGCATTACTGACACAAAAACATCTTTTAAAGCATGGCGGCGCTCCACTTCATAATCATCGTTCAGCTCTTTTAATTTGCTGTCAATGCAGTTGCGTAAATCATTTTCATCAACGGTGTCATTGGTGCCAATGTACCAATGGTGGGCAAAAAAGTTGCCGAGCGGCACACCGGCCACAGTAAATTCGGGGATGGAAATATTCAATTCCCCGCTTGCCATTTCTATGGCCTTATTCATATTGTCAACACTCAAATGCTCGCCAACCAAACTCAAAAAATGTTTTGTCCTTCCGGTTATGATGATTTCGCTTCTTTCTTTATCAACAAGTTTAATGGTATCGCCAATAGCATACCGCCAGGCACCTGCATTGGTGCTTATCAACACAGCATAGTCTTTGTTTTCTTCAATTTCATGCACCATTAATGCTTCCGGGTTGTCAACCATATTGCCCTCGCTGTCGAAATTGGTATCATCAAAAGGCACAAACTCAAAAAAAATATTGTTGTTAAGCGCCAAGTGCATGCCTGCAAAATCCTGCCTGTTTTGATAGGCTAAAAACCCTTCACTGGCCAAGTAAGTTTCGATATAGGTAATAGGTTTGCCCAATAATTTTTCAAACCCTTTTTTATACGGTTCCATTGCTACGCCGCCATGCACATAAAAAGCTAAGTTGGGCCATACGTCATGGATAGTATTTAAATTGTAACGTTCAATTATTTTTTCCATGCACAACTGCAGCCATGCAGGCACGCCTACAATAAAACCAATATCCCAGCCCGGCGCTTTCTCAACTATTTCATCCAATTTTTTTGCCCAGTCTTTTTCTTTGGCGATTTTTTTTCCAGGCTTATACAAACGCTGGAACCAGAATGGAATATTTTTTTGCTGAATGCCGCTTAAGTCGCCTGCATAATAAGTTGGCCCTTTTTGCAGTTGTGTGCTGCCGCCCAGCATCAGCCAGCCTTTGCCCACGGCTCTCTTTGGCACATCTTCATATTTAGTAAGGCTGATAAGTTGCTTTATGCTGGTGATGGTATTGCTGCGGATTAAATCCCTGGTGATGGGGATGTATTTGCTGGCTGCATCGC
>CAYRRL010000076.1:0-9787 GCA_964426665.1 uncultured Ferruginibacter sp.
GCCCAACAGCATGTTCAGTGCCGCCAATGTATAAGTCAACCTGGTTCCAGTAATCGCTTGCTTTACGGTCGCAAAAAGTTTCGTTGTTGTTGGGGTCCATATAGCGTAAAAAATACCAACTGCTTCCTGCATAACCCGGCATGGTGTTCGTCTCTAATTCCTGGGCTACCCATTCCGGTATGTTGGCCAACGGGCCTTGTGCATCAGGGCCTGGGCTGTAGGTATCTACATGCGGCAGTTCCAAAGGCAAATCGCCTTCCCATTCTTTGGCAACATTGTCTTTCCATGTAATAGGGAATGGTTCGCCCCAATAGCGCTGGCGGCTGAAAGCTGCATCCCTCATGCGGTAATTCACTTTCTTAATGCCAATGCCAAGCTCTTCAATCTTTTTAATCGCAACTTCCATTGCATCTTTCATCACCAAGCCATTTAAAAAACCACTGTTTTCTAAAATGGCCTCTTTGGTTGGGTTGGCTTCTTCGCCATTAAAGTGGCTGCCAATAATATTTGTGATTGGGATATTAAAATGCTGTGCAAATTTGAAATCCCTTTCATCGCCGCAAGGCACCGCCATAATAGCGCCGGTGCCATAGCCAGCCAACACATATTCAGAAATCCAGATGGGGATTTCCCTTCCGTCAAAAGGGTTGATGGCATACGCACCGGTAAAACAGCCTGTGATTTTTTTCTCTGCCATGCGCTCTACTTCGCTGCGGCTTTTTACATACGCAATGTATTCTTCCACAGCAGCAGCTTGCTCAGCAGATTTTATTTCATTGATTAAATCCAGTTCAGGCGCCACTACCATAAAGTCAACACCGAAAATAGTATCTGGCCTTGTGGTGTAAACCCTTAATTTTTTATCAGGGCCTTTTATTGCAAAATCAATTTCAGCGCCGCTGGATTTACCAATCCAGTTTGTCTGCATGTCTTTCATCGCTTCGCTGAACTCGATGCGGTTCAGGCCTTCTAATAACCTGTCAGCGTATTCTGTAATCCTTAAATACCATTGGCGCAATTTCTTTTTTACCACAGGGTGCCCGCCACGTTCGCTTACGCCATTTACTACTTCATCATTTGCCAATACAGTGCCTAAAGCTTCACACCAGTTTACTTCGCCATAACCGCAGTAGGCAAGGCGGCAACCCATCAAAATGTTTTGCTGTGTTGCTTCATCGTAAGTTTTCCATTCGGCAGCGGTAAAAGGTATAAGGTTTGAGGTGTAAGGCGTAAGATTGCCTTCGGTTTCAAAGCGCTTTATTAATTCAGCAATTGGTTTTGCTTTGTTTTCTTTTCTGTCGTAATAAGAATTGAATAACTGCAAAAAAATCCACTGCGTCCATTTATAATAAGATGGGTTGCTTGTCCATACTTCCCTGTCCCAGTCATAACAAAAGCCAATTTTGTCTAATTGAGATTTAAAAGTGGCGATATTCTTCTTTGTTGTTTCGGCAGGATGCTGCCCTGTTTCTATTGCATATTGTTCTGCAGGCAAACCAAAACTGTCAAAGCCCATTGGATGCAATACATTAAAGCCTTTAAGCCTTTTATAACGGCTGTATATATCGCTTGCTATGTAACCTAATGGATGCCCAACGTGCAGGCCTGCGCCGCTTGGGTAAGGGAACATGTCCAGCACATAATATTTTGGTTTATCGCTGTTGTTGGATACTTTATAAGTGTTGCTGTCTTTCCATTGCTGCTGCCACTTAGGTTCTATTTCGTTAAACTTATATTCCATTTCTTTTATTTTAACATTCTTGCATCATGTTGTAATGCTGTAAGAAAATATATTTGAAGCCCTGCTTTTTTGATGTGGCCAAAAGTACATTAAAGCAGGTAAAAACCTTTACTTTTGCGCCTGTCTGGACGGGGATTTGGGCGGATTATTTGGATTGAAAAGATTAGCGAAGGTTCTATAATTGAAAAGAAATCCTTTTAATCACTTAAATCTTTTTAATCCCGGTTCAGGCAAAGAAATGCCGGAAAGCGGTATGCAGTACAAGTGAGCCGATAGCTATCGGCTGGCACAACGGTGTTGCCACAGGCACAAAAGCCAGAAACAAAAACCTAAACCATTACATTCAACAAACTAACCCCTCTATGGCACTCTACGGAAAAAGCACCTCGGTAAAACGCAGCAAACCTTCTTATGCACTGGCCATTGTGGGCGTGGCACTGGTGCTGTTTTTATTTGGCATGGTAGGATGGTTTTTTCTTAACCTTAAAAAATCCGGCGACATCTTCAGGGAGAACATACAGGTGCATGCTTATATAGCGCCTGCTGCCAAAAAGAACCAGATTGACACTTTGCAAAAATATATTGCAGCACTGCCTTATGTAAAGTCGGCTGAATACACCACCAAGGAAAAAGCTGCTATGAAATGGAATGCAGAGAATGACAGCACCTGGAAAAAATTTATTGCCAACAACCCTTTGCCCGAAAGCGTTGACTTTTATGTAAAGAGCAATTATATGGACAAAGACAGCCTTTCTGCTTTGCAGGCCGATTTGGAAGAAAAATTTTCTGGCGTGATGTCGGAGTTTCAGTACCCAACGCAAACGGTTAGCTCGGTTACGTCTTATGCAAAATATATTGGCGCAGGCGTGCTGGGCTTCACCATATTGCTGTCTGTCATTGTAATTATTTCTATTGACAATACTATAAGGCTGGCCATGTACAGCAACCGTTTTTTAATTAAAACAATGCAGATGGTTGGCGCCACAAGGAGTTTTATCACCCGGCCGCTTGATGTAAGGGCTGTCAATAACGGGTTTATTGCTGCCTGTATTGCTATTGTGGCTGTATATGTTTTTGTGATATGGATAGAAAACCTGGTGCCGGAACTGCACCAATTGAGAGACGGCACCAATATGGCCATTATTATTTTTGCCATCCTTGTGCTGGGCATTGTTATTTCGCTGCTGAGCACACACCGCTCGGTGCTGAAATACCTGAAGATGAAATTGGACGATCTTTATTAATAAGGTTTCAAAAAATATCGTTTTATTTGCACCCTAAATTTTAATACATGGCAACTGTAAAAAAGCAGGCACCAGCCGCCCCTTCAAAGCCTTTGTTTGCAAAGGACAACTATATGTGGATGCTGGCAGGCATTGTGGTGATGGCATTGGGTTTCTTTTTAATGGCCGGCGGCAAAAGCCCCGACCCAACAAAGTTTAACGACAACGAAATTTACAGCACTACCCGTATCACTATTGCGCCTGTTTTGATTATGGCTGGTTTTGTGATTGAGATATTTGCCATAATGAGGAAACCAAAAGGCGAGTAAGGGCTTAACCATTGCTTTATCAATACAACATATAAAACATTGAAAGCACTGTATATTGCAGTGCTTTTTTTATTGCCTAAATATTTTGTTGCATGAATTTTTTCCAGGCTTTTGTTATAGCAGTGATTGAAGGGCTCACAGAGTTTTTGCCAATATCTTCCACCGCCCACATGAAGTTTGCCGGCCCGCTGATTGGCATAAAGCAACCAACGCCGTTTACCAATATGTTTGAAGTGGTGATACAACTGGCAGCTATATTGGCCGTGGTGGTTTTGTACAGGAAAAAATTCTTTGATTTTAAAAAGCCGGGTTTTTATATAAAACTGTTGCTGGCAGTAATACCATCTGTTATTATAGCATTGCTGTTCAAGCATAAAATTGATGCGGCCTTAGACAACCTTTGGTTTATAGCTTATGTGATGATTGGCGGCGGCGTCGTTCTTTTGTTTATTGATAGAATTTTCAACCATCCCATGTTTAATGATGAGCAATCTGTTAATTACCGCCGGGCTTTTGTAATTGGGTGTGGGCAAACACTGGCCATCATTTTCCCGGGGCTAAGCCGCAGCGCCGCTACTATTATTGCCGGCATGGCGCAAAAACTTACAAGGCACGAAGCCGCCGAGTTTTCTTTTTTCCTTGCTGTGCCCACTATGTTCCTTGCTTCGGCTAAAAGTTTTTTGGATACGTATAAAGAAAGCCCCGAAGTGCTCAACACATCCAACCTTGGCATATTGTTGTTTGGCAGCGTTGTTTCTTTTTTGGTTGCTTTGGTTGCCATCAAATTTTTTATTGGGTTCTTAAACAAGCATGGTTTTAAAGTGTGGGGCATTTACCGCATTATTGTTGGTGTTGTTATTTTGTTCCTGCTTGCCAAAAATATCATTGCATAAGCCTGTTAAAAAATTATCGCTAATTTGTTTGCTTAAACATTGCCAATGCAAACTGCCAGCAAAAAAGTTATCAATGGTTGGGCCATGTACGATTGGGCCAATTCTGTTTACAACCTTGTTATTACTTCCACTATTTTCCCTGCGTATTTTGAAGCCATGACTGGCGATGGCAATGATGATACAGTTGATACAGTTCGTTTTTTGGGGAGGGAGTTTGTGAACACAGCTTTATACAATTACGCTTTGGCAGTTGCGTTTGGCATTGTGGCCATCATGTCGCCGTTGCTTTCTTCCATTGCAGATTACAAGGGCAATAAAAAATCTTTCCTCCGTTTTTTTATGATGATGGGCAGCGTTGCCTGTTCGCTGCTGTTTTTTTATGGTAAAACAAATTTGTGGCTTGGTATTACAGCCATGGTGGTTGCCTGCATTGGCTATTGGAGCAGCCTGGTTTTTTATAATTCTTATTTGCCTGAGATTGCCGCCGTGGAAGACAGGGACAAAGTAAGTGCAAGGGGTTTTGCCATGGGTTATATTGGCAGCGTGGTATTGCAGGTAGTTTGTTTTGTTTTTTTAATGGGCAATGAAATGTTTGGCATTACAAAAGGCTTTGCATCGCAATTGTCTTTTTTATTAGTAGGCATTTGGTGGTTTGGCTTTGCCACTTTTGCATTGAACCGCCTCCCCAAAGGCCAGCCTATCGGTACCGATGAAAAACATTCGCTTACCAGGGGTTATGGCGAGCTGAGGAAAGTATGGAAACAATTAATGCATTTGCCTTTATTAAAGCGTTATTTGTTTTCTTTCTTTTTTTACAACATGGGCGTGCAGACGGTAATGCTGGCGGCAACACTATACGGCAAAAGCGAACTGGGCATACCAACAGAAAACTTAATTATTGCCATACTTATTATACAGTTGATTGCCATACCCGGCGCTTTTTTGGTATCGGGGTTGTCAGGCATTATTGGCAATATAAAGGCATTAATGGCCTGTGTGCTGGTATGGATAGGCATATGCGTTGCCGGTTACTTATTGCCTGCGCACAACCCAACGGCATTTTATATTTTAGCAACTGTAGTGGGTTTTGTAATGGGCGGCATACAGGCATTAAGCCGGTCCACCTATTCCAAGTTTATGCCGGTAACAAAAGACACCACTTCGTTTTTTAGTTTTTATGACGTAACAGAAAAGATTGCCATTGTGATTGGCATGTTTACATTTGGCTATATAATTGAGTATACCGGCAGCCAGCGCAACTCTGTGCTTGCATTAATAGTCTTTTTTATTGCCGGGCTTATTGGGCTGTTATTCACAATGGCCAAACAAAAAAAAGTTGATTGAAACGTTTGGGCAACTAAATTTGCAAAAAACCAATAAACTAACCAATAGAGGCTTAAAAATGAAAAACTCCCCCCTTATTTTATTACTGCTTGCCATTTTTGCGTTTGGATGCGGCGAGCAAGCAGAACAGTACGATTATACCGTAACCGGCGGCCATAAGTTTTTAACCGAAATTACTGCTGACAGCACTTTTCCTTACCACCCCCTCAAAGGCAAAATGCCGCGGCGGGATTCGTTTAACAACGCTTTTTATGCAGCCGCTTTCCTTGATGCTTTTGAGGAGCCTAATATAAGCCTCCGCCCAACTGCAAACCCTGTATTCCGGTTTATATACCAATGCACATCCAACCCTGCGTATGTAATAACAATAAGCAAAAACGAAATAATAATAAAAGAAGGCCAACAGCTCCATTACCTGAGCACCAAAGACACTTTGATGGGTGCAAAAGACGACAGCCTTCTGGACATTTTTAAAAAACGCTTCCCAATAAAGCAGGGCGACACAACTTTAAATACAGCAGAAAGGAATAATTTGGATTCATTGGTAAATATTTATCCCGAGCTTTTAAGGGCCAGCTATTATGATAGTTTGATACGCAGGGCCTATTCGCCTTTGGCGTCGCCTTTCAAATACAAGGCGTCGAAAAAAGCGATTACAGAAAAAGAATTTTATGCGTTGTTTAAATTGATAAACCAGCATGGCTATTGGAAAATGCCATATAATATCCGCTGCGATAACCCGCCAACTGATGGCTGTGTTTTTTCGCTGGAAGGAAACAGCGCAACACAATACAATTTTGTAAAATCAGGCACTTGCGGCGGTGCGCCGCTTGCTTTTGATTCCATTTGCCATGCTATTACCAAAGCAGCCGGGCTTACTGGAAAAATAAAAGTGAAGGAAGGCATTTTTGATTAATCACAGTTGTTTTTATTTGATTGCTTACTGGCAATGAAACTCTACACCATCAATACCGGCTTTTTTAAATTGGATGGCGGCGCCATGTTTGGCGTGGTGCCCAAAAGCATTTGGAACAAACTTAACCCTGCGGACGAAAACAACCTTTGCACATGGGCCATGCGCTGCCTGCTGATAGAAGAAGGGAATAAATTAATACTGATTGACAACGGTATTGGCGATAAGCAGGATGCTAAATTTCTCAGCCACTACCATTTGCATGGCGATGATACGCTTGATAAATCTTTAGCGGCAAATGGTTTCAGCAAAGATGATATCACCGATGTTTTTTTGACCCACCTCCATTTCGACCATTGCGGCGGCAGCATTAAAAGAGAAGGGGATAAGCTGGTGCCCGCATTTAAAAACGCAACGTATTGGAGCAATAAGCAGCACTGGGGCTGGGCCACACACCCTAATGACAGGGAGAAGGCAAGCTTCCTCAAAGAAAATATTTTGCCCATACAGGAAAGCGGGCAATTGCAGTTTATTGATTTGGTAAATAGCGAATCGTTAATGGCCAATAAGCAATTTCAGCTTCATCATTCACCGTCGCCCATCACCAATAACTTATCGCTGATAGCCGTACACGGCCACACCGATGCGATGATGCTGCCTGTTATTAATTATAATGGGAAAACAATTGTTTATATGGCAGACTTGCTCCCGTCTGTCGCACATATGCCTTTGCCTTATGTAATGGGTTACGATATGTTCCCCCTTACAACGCTGCATGAGAAAAAAACATTTTTGGCAGAAGCACTCAGCAAAGAATACATTCTTTACTTTGAGCATGACCCTAAGAACGAATGCTGCACCCTTCAACAAACAGAAAAAGGCATCCGCCATAAAGATGCCTTTGCATTAAGCGAATTATGAAATTACCTTACGCTGATAAGCGATGTAAGCGGGTAGCGTAAATTCCTGTAGCCAAACATATCTACTTTGATGGTGCCAACCGCTATCGGGCTTTCCACCCTCAGCAATAAATGGTTGGGGTCGTCGCTTACCCAGGCTGTCATTTTTTCGCCGCCTTCAAATATGGTGCCCTTTACCAGCAGCGGCTTGAATTTGATTGCGTTGAACTTGCCATACCTTGTTTTTACTTTCTCTTTGCCAAGGTAACGCAGGTACAGGTGGTAAACCTGGTCATCCAAAAACATGTCAAAAGGGATTTTGTCGTTCACTTTGTATTTATTGAAATCAATATTCCTGGCGTAATACATAGCGCTTACCACATCCTGGATACAAGGCGTGGTTTTAAAAACGCCGTTGGTAGTTACAGCAGTATTGGCATTGTGGTTAAAAGTTACATTATTATAAATTTTGTAACCGCCTTCGTCTACATTGCGTATAAATTTCATGGGCAGCAAAGTAGCAGTGTCTATATAAGTTTCGTACCTGTCACGCACTTTAAAAAAGTTGTCGAAAAACGAGAAAGTTTTGCCATCGCCCACGCAGTGGTAAACTGTTTTGCCATTAAACTTTTCAAGCGTGCTGGTAAATGTGGCGTCGCCTGCGCCGATATACACGCCGGCTGCATTGTAGAAAACCCTCATAGTAACGCTTTCGCCTGCCTTGAAAGCTGTGTTTTTAAGGCCGCAAAAGTCGCCTGCTGTTGGCTGCGGCGCAAAGGATGAAAGAATGCACAGGAGTACAAATGCTTTTAAAAATTTATTCATTTTTATCTTTTACAATTTTAATGCTTAACAAAAGCAGGCTGCCAATAACAGCAGGCACCACCAAATTTATTACCCATATGCCCAGCGCTGCTGCGCCCACGCCTAACTCGTTGCCTGTATAAAATTTTAATAACGACCAGCAGGCTGTAACCCTGAGCGGCAACTCTACGAAACCTATACTTGGTGCCAGGGCCATCACCAAATAAAAAACGGCTATCAACCAAAAACCCAATACAAGAGCCAATTCCACTTGCATGGCTTTTAAAAGCAGCAGGTATTGCAAAACAAATACCACGTAACGGCCAAGCGACAAACTGAAAATCCTTATTAACTGAATATTATCAAATTCGTCGAGCACCCTTATATGCTTTACCGGCTTTTGCAATGCAGGCACTTTTTCCATCATCCTCACCAGCCAGCCAATACGCAGGTAAAACAACGACAACAGCACGGTAATTGTTACAGAAAGATATATTAAAATATTGCCCCAAAGTTCGGGCAATACCGGCGCCCCATCTATGCCTTGCTGCGAAAAAAACTTTACATACAGCAGCCCGGCACAACCCATCGCTAATGTTACCAATAATTGGCTTATGCTGCCCACAATGGCAAGCGACACGCCTTTTATCCGGTTGCCATCTCCCATATATAAAACCCTTCCGCCATATTCGCCAATGCGGTTGGGCGTAAGCATGGTAATGCTGCAACCGCTTAATACACTTTTAAAGGATTGCAGAAAAGAAAACGGCTGCACATGCTGCACCAGCACTTTCCATTTTCTTGCTTCAATGCCCCAGTTTGCCGCCATTAATATTACGGCCACCCAAAACTGCCACTGCTGCCAGCTTGCTTTTATTTGCTGCCATCTTTCAGCCAGCCCTTCCTGGTTTTTTATTTGTGCATACAGGCTCCAGCTAAGCACAATAAATATTAATGGGCCTAAAAAGTAATTGATTAATATTTTGATTTGTTTACTCAAATGTGTTTTGATTATTTTTGAACGGGTTTTAGTTCAATGTTCAACACCGTTGTGCCAGCCGGTAGCTATCGGCTCACTTGTGCTGTTCAGCTATATGCATCAAAGCACAATCCCGGCTACAATGATACTTTAATTATTTATCACAGCATCAATCTTCACAATTGCAGCAACCATCCACCATTATTTTAGGCATTGACCCCGGCACCGTATTAATGGGTTATGGCATTATTAAGATAACAGGCAACAAAATAAAGCTGCTTGGCATGGGTACGCTGCGCCCCGGCAACAGCGATGACGCTTATAAAAAACTACAATTAATTTATAACACTGTAAGCGGGCTTATCATTAAGCACAAGCCGGATGTGTTTGCAATTGAAGCGCCTTTTTTTGGCAAGAATGTGCAGAGCATGTTAAAGCTTGGAAGGGCGCAGGGCGTGGCTATTGCAGCAGCCATGCGCCACGGGCTTGATGTAACGGAGTATTCACCCAAAAAAGTAAAGCAATCTGTAACCGGCAATGGCAATGCAAGCAAAGAACAAGTTTTGAAAATGTTGCAACGCCTGTTGCAGTTTGAAGAAAACCCAAAATACTTTGATGCATCAGATGCGCTCGCTGTGGCTGTATGCCATTATTTCCAGGGC
>CAYRRL010000077.1:0-9750 GCA_964426665.1 uncultured Ferruginibacter sp.
TTTAATGGCAGAATCGTTGCCTTACCATCCCAATGCGCTTACTTTTTTAGTTGCCCTTTTCCATGGCGAAAATTTTGCGGAAACATATTATTCTGTTGGCGGCGGCTTTGTGGTAAAAGAAGGCGGGGATACAGCGGCTTCAAAAAACAATGTGGCACTTCCGTTCCCTATCAATACATCCGATGACTTATTGCACTGGTGCATGAAAACTGGCCTAAGCATTCACGAAGTGGTGATGGAAAATGAAAATGCCTGGCGCCCCGAAACTGTTACAAAAAGTTTTGCACTTAATATATGGCGTGTAATGAAGGAATGCATATACCGGGGTTGCCATACACAGGGGTATTTGCCCGGCGGGCTTAATGTAAAAAGAAGAGGGTTCGATTTGAATAAACGGCTGCTGCAAAATAAAACATACAGCAGCCATGGCGGGTGGGAGCAATGCATCAAACAAGGCGGCAACGATTTCCGTTATATCCTTGATTGGGTAAGCTGTTTTGCATTGGCCGTAAATGAAGAGAACGCATCTTTTGGCCGTGTGGTAACAGCGCCAACTAACGGTGCCGCAGGTGTGATACCGGCCGTGCTGCAATATTATATTTGTTTTGGCGGCGGCGATACAGACGACAAGGTTATCAACTTTCTTTTGACTGCTGCAGAAGTTGGGAGCATATTTAAAAAGGGCGCCACTATTTCTGCTGCTATGGGCGGTTGCCAGGCAGAAATCGGCGTAAGCAGCGCTATGGCAGCAGCAGCATTAACAGAGAGCCTTGGCGGCACACAGCGGCAGGCCCTTATGGCTGCTGAAATTGCAATGGAACACCATCTTGGCCTTACCTGCGACCCTATAAAAGGCCTTGTGCAGATACCCTGTATTGAACGGAATACCATGGGCGCTATAAAAGCTATTACAGCTTGCCAGCTGGCGTTGCAAAGCAAACCCGATTTTGCCAAAGTAAGTTTGGACAGCGTGATAAAAACAATGTGGGACACAGCTGTGGACATGAACAGCAAATACAAAGAAACTGCCGATGGCGGCCTGGCAGTAAATGTGCCGATAAGCTTAAGCGAATGTTGATTTTCCTTATATTTATAATGGGGCAACAAATGTTAAAGCCCTTGGTTATGAAAATCTTTTACTCTTCCCTCGCAGCATTTCTTTTATTAAATATTTCAACTGCATTTGCACAGGAAATTGCTTTTGTGCCCCCACCACCGCCGCCACCCGATGAATGCACTATGGGCGGCACCTATAGGGTAGGTGCAGGCAGCAATTTTGTTACGGTAACCGAAGCATTAGATTCTTTAAAAAGGCGTGGCATATCATCAAACATAGTGTTAGAATTGGCCGCTTCTTATAACAGCAGTGCAGAAATATTCCCTATCAGGTTCCCAAAAGATACAGAGATACCATGCTTCAGCGGTACATTCTCTTTGGTATTACGGCCTGCAGATGGGGTAAGCAATGCAGTGATTGAGGGCGGAAATACTAACAGTATTTTGCTGTTAGACGGTTGCAGCTATGTTACTATTGATGGACGGGCTGCTGGCATCGGCAACTCATCTTCTTTGTCTATTGTAAACGACAGCGCAGGCAATGCAATCAGTTTTATCAATGCAAGCCGCAATTCTGTAATGTATGTTTCTCTCAGTGCTGCTGGTACCGAAAGCGGCAATGTGGTATTATTTTACGGGTTTGAAAATGGCGGCGGTTGCCATTATAATAGTATCAAGCATTGTAAAATTTTCAGCCCTCTTGCAGCATCTGCAGTTAAGCCTGTTTTGTTGCATTCCAAAAGCGATAGTACAGCCGGGTACAACTCATCAGATACTATTACGGGTTGTGAGTTTTATAATTTTAGCCAGTCGGCAATTGATTTGGGTGAATATGGCGCAAGCGGCTGGTTTATAAGCGGCAATAGTTTTTATAAAGCAGCACCATACGATTTCAGGGAAACCGTTTATGTGATAAGGATAAATTCATTTAACAACGCATTGCTGCACACAATCGAAAATAATTTTTTTGGCGGCACTGCTGCCAATTGTGCCGGCGGGGTTATGGATATTGGCTATAAAGATGGGTTTACCGCTATTTGGCTTTGGGGCGAAGCTACAATTAGAAACAACAAATTTGCAAGAATGTATTTTCATAATACCATTAACGCTGCAACCAACGGAATTACTATGCTGTATGCAGATGGCATAAGCAGCACACAAACAAATACTATCAGCAACAACCAGTTTGGCGGGGTTAACCCTGCTGACAGCATCCATGTAACCAATGATAATACTGCTATGATTAATGAAATGGATGTGCATTGCATTTACGCCCGGCAAAGCACTAATGGCAGATATTATATTACCGGCAATTATTTTTCAGGCATCAGGTGTTATGCAACTGCTGCACATCTTTCCCTTACGGCAATAGCCGCCACAAATGGCAGCCCTGTTATAGCAAGTAATCAAATTGGGGGGCCATCTGCCCTTAACAGTATTATTAATGCTGCGCCAGGGTTTACCTATGGTATTTTCTGTGTTGGGGCATCCGTAAAAATTAACAGCAATACAATTTGCAGGGTTAAAAATGCCAGCATATGTTGCAATAGCGCAACGCAGGGTATTTCGGTGAGCGGCGGGGGCATTGACAGTATTTGCAATAACAATATTTTTCATTTAGAAAATAGTATAAGCAATGTAAACAACAGTGGCCCTCTCGTTGGCATTTTGGTTGCGCCACAAACTGCCGGGGGATTTGCCAGCCTTATAGAAGGGAACAATATCTATTCATTGTATAGTAATTCCACTTCTGCAGGCGGCATAGTGTCGGGAATTGTATCTAATGCCAATGTAAACATCCGCCGAAATTTTATCCATAATCTTTATAGCTATAGCACAGTGAATGCGGCGGTAAATGGGATATTGGTGCCAAACAAGGAGAGCACAATAGAAAACAATATGATAAGCCTTGGCTACGACAGCAGCGGCAACAGCATTACCGCAGGCAACCTCATTTTTAATGGCATTGTTGGCGGCAATGTATTGCGCCACAATAGCGTGTTCATTGGCGGTAACGGAGTAGGGGGTGGCGCTGGCCCTGGCGGAAGCAGTTGTTACGTTTTTGTAAGCAACACTTTGAATTTGCATACAGAATACCACAATAACATTTTCGCCAATACCAGGCAAATGGCAAATAGTAGTGCAGGCGATAGGCACCAATGCATAAGCATCAGCCATGGCAGTATCGGCGATAATAATTTGTTTTATTTTAATAGCGTGGGCAATAGCCTTGGTACTCAGGGAAGCACACAATATGCTACATTGGCTATGTGGCAAACAGGCACAGGCCTTGATGCAGCTTCCTTTTTTGCTGACCCACAATTTGTATTGCCTGCTGCAGCATCAAATTCAGTGAACCTGCATTTACAAATTGGCACGCCGGCAGAAGCAGCCGGCAGCAACGATAATACTTTGGCAAATGATTTTGACAACGAAGAGCGCAGCCTGCTAACGCCGGTGGATATTGGGGCAGATGCAGCGGACTTTAGGGCATGCCCTGTAAACCAATGGACCGGCTCTGTGGACAACAACTGGGGCACTCCCGGCAACTGGAGTTGCAATATATTGCCTGATAAAAACACCGACGTTGTTATAAACAACGGCACGGTGCTGGTAAATATAAATGGCACCTGCCGTTCGCTTTATACAGCGCCCAGCGTAAATTTTACTGTAGCCTCAGGTTTTACTCTTACAGTTGTGCATTAATAAACTATCCCGGCAAAGAAAGAAGCCCGGCAATTATGCCGGGCTTAATATTTTTTCAAACAAATAAACAAGCACAAATCACCAGCTGGCTACACGCCATATTTCCTCTTAATATCCCTCTCTGTGTCCCTTTCTTTAATCGTTTCCCTTTTATCGTAATTCTTTTTGCCTTTGCCCAGCCCAATCTCCATTTTGAAAATCCCTTTTTCTGTCAAAAATATTTTCAATGGAATAATAGAGTAGCCTTTTTCTTTTGTTTTCGCTTCCAGCTTTTGCAGTTCTTTTTTATTTAGTAAAAGTTTTCTTTCCTGCATAGGCTGGTGGTTGTTGTAAGTGCCATAGCTGTATTCGCTAATGTGCAGGCTCCGTACATACAATTCCCCCCGGTCGAAATAACAATAGCTGTCAATAAAGCTTGCTTTGCCATTGCGTAAACTCTTTACTTCAGTTCCATTCAGCACAATCCCTGCTATGTACTTGTTTTCAAAAAAATAATCGTGGTATGCCTTGCGGTTGCTTATTTCCATTTTGTAAAAATAGGAAAAGGGCGTTTGTTTACTTAATGGAAGGCGCTCCCAATAAACCGTGCAGAAAAATAACAATTATTTTTATGTGATTAAACAGGCAATAAACAAAGCCCGGCAATCGTTGTGGCAGGGTAAACCTCTGCCATGCAAAATCCCCAAACTGCAAATGCAACGCCCATGCTTAAATACAACCCCCAGTTTGACGGGCTGCGGTGCTTTGCCGTGTTGTTTGTGCTTTGCTACCATTGGCTTCCGCATACTTTGGGCATCCAGTTAAGCACTTTTTGGGGTTGCACTATTAATTTCTTTTTTGTGCTCAGCAGTTACCTTATTACGATGGTGCTTTTTTCTGCAAGGCAAAAGGGCGCTTTGCTTGGCGCCTCAAAATTTAAAGTAATGGCTGTGTTCCTTGTACGCCGCACTTTCAGGATTTTCCCTGCATATTATTTCTTTTTGTTGCTGGCTTTGCTCGTGCCGTCTGTAGGGCGTGAAATATGGGGCAGTCCTGCAGCGTATTTCGGTTACATCACCAATTACCATATTTATGAAAGCGGCCATTTCCACCCGGCGCTTGCCCATATATGGACGCTGGCAGTGGAAGAGCAATTGTACTTGCTATGGCCATTGCTTATCCTGTTCGTTCCGAACAGGCACCTGCTTAAAACTTTTCTTTTTTTAATTGTATGCACGGTAGCGAACAGGTTTTTATTTTATGATGGCTCACATGAAGTAGGGCAAGCCATCCTTACGCAAAACTGCATTGATGCATTTGCGGTGGGCGCTATACTGGCTTATAAAAACCAATTTGCAACTGAAGGCGAAAAGAAATTTATAAAATGGTTTTTCAATGCAGGTTTGATTGCAGCCGCAACGCTCGGTACTTATATTGTCCTTACGGAATGGTATTACCTTTCATTTGTTTTCAACAGGCTGCTTTTTGCCCTGGTGTCGGTAAAAATTATTGAAGGCGCCGCCATTGGCTACAAAAAAATTGCCGGCAGGGTGCTTGAATGGAAACCGGTAGTTTCTTTTGGCCGGATGAGCTATGGCATTTATTTGTACCATTT
This sequence comes from uncultured Ferruginibacter sp., assembly GCA_964426665.1. Classification (GTDB taxonomy): domain Bacteria; phylum Bacteroidota; class Bacteroidia; order Chitinophagales; family Chitinophagaceae; genus Ferruginibacter. Next base: position 5,357 of record CAYRRL010000077.1, read on the forward strand.
GCTTATGCCGGTGGCCTTTTGGAAATTGTACAATGCCATTGTTTCGTATGGCAAGGTTCATTATTCCTCATTTTTTACAAACCATCAGCATGGTTATGCAGCCTTTGAAAGCATCATTGCTTCGGGCCCTGCCTGCCTGGCCATTTACTTTTTGCTTACTGTTGCAATGGCAATGCTTTCTGCAAAATATATAGAGCAGCCTTTGAGCAAGCTTAAAGTGCCATATCATTTCAGTTTTAAGAAAATACCGCTGCTGCAAAGGTTTATTTTTTCATTCCAAAACAAGCGTTGAGAATAGCGCAGGGGGGTATCCCCGAAAAAAAATGTAAGGCAATAATCCGGGTTCTGCAGAAAAATGCCGGCGCTCATTGCCGTTAGGCGGTGTAGGCATCGCTTTCAACCAGTTTCCTGCTTTTAGCTAACACAAGGAACACAATACCAGTAACAAAGCCCAGCAAAACAAAGCCAACAATCCACAATGCTTTTTCCCCTGCGGAAACAGTTTTGTTTTTTGCAACCCACACTATAGCCATTATTCTGTATGCCAGCCCTGTAATGAGCGCTGCCAGCATCGAAAACAGCACAGCAGGGTTGAAGATATGGCTAAAGAAAGCAAACGGGCCTTGCTGCCTTTCTTCAAAACTTAGTTGCACCACAGAAAAAATTGCCTGGATGTAAAATGCCAGGAAAACAATGCCTGCAACAACAGACAGTATAAATACCCAGAGGAAAGTATTGTATTTCATGTTTAGTTTTTTAAATTACATCAATCATAAAAATTATCCCGAGAGCTATCGGGATCAATAATCTGCGATATAAAAATCACCATCGTTACACATCTTCGTCCCTGAAAGATAACTCAAGCTTGTCAATATTCGCTTTTACTTTCCGGTAAGCCACGCCAGCCTTGCCCAGCATAATTTTAGAAGCCTTGAAACTATCTGTGCCTTCATATTTGTCAGAAAGATAAATTACTTCTGTAATGCCAGATTGTATGATTGCCTTGGTGCATTCATTGCATGGAAACAATGCCGTATATATTTTGCAGCCTTTCAAGTCCATGCCTATGTTATTTAAAATTGCATTCAATTCTGCATGGCAAACGAATGGGTATTTTGTGTCTAAAAAGCCGCCTTGTTTTTCCCAGGGGAAATCATCATCGCTGCAGCCAATGGGCAAGCCATTGTAGCCAGCACCAACAATTTTGTTCTTCTCATTTACAATGCAGGCGCCCACTTGGGTGCTCGGGTCTTTGCTGCGCCTTGCACTTAACAGTGCTACACCCATAAAGTATTCATCCCAGGAGATATAGTTGTTTCTTTTTTGTATTTTCCCCATAGTAAATATTGATTATACGAATGTATTTGTTTTTAATCAATGATTTTTTAATCTTTATTCTTTCATTGATAATGTAAATTGTAATAAATGCTTTTTTCACATTCAAGCATTAGTATTGCAACACCAGGAGATATTTCATTTGTTGTAAAGCTGCTAAACAATGCTTACCGTGGCGATGAATCAAAAAAAGGCTGGACGACAGAAGCTGATTTGATTTCAGGCGATGTACGTTCGGATGAAAACACTGTACGGAAAGTGATTGAGCAACCCGGCAGTGTAATGCTTGTCTATAAGTATGAAAATGAAATTACTGGTTGCGTAAATCTGCAACGGCACGGCGACAGAATTTACCTTGGTATGTTTGCCGTAAACCCTTTGCAACAGGGGAGTGGTATAGGAAAAAAATTATTGAATGCTGCTGAAGAATACACTAAAAGCCAGCATTGTAATAGCATTTATATGACAGTAATTACTGTGAGGGAAGAACTGATAAACTGGTACAAGCGCCATGGGTACATTGATAGTGGCGAACGAAAACCGTTTGAAGATGATGGCACAGCCGGGAAACATTTGCAGCCATTAGAATTTATGGTATTGGAAAAACATTGTGCTAAAATGAAAATGTGAAAACGGCGTAAGTAGTTTTCACATTCTGTTATTGCAGCCATTTCAAATTACGTTTTCATCTTCCATATCAATGCGCTGGCGCCAAGTATCGCAGCATCTGCCTCTTTCAATTCGCTAAACAACAACTTCACTTTGTTCTGGAATATAGGCAACAGGTTTGCTTCCATGTGCTTTCTTGTTGGGTTGAGCAATAAAGGGCCTGCTTTTGTCAAGCCGCCAAACAGTACAATAGCTTCCGGCGAGGAAAACATGATAAAATTGGCCAATGACTCGCCCAGTATTTCGCCTGTGAATTCAAAAATTTCATTGGCAATCGTATCGCCTTTCATAGCGCAATCATATACGCTTTCGCTGGTAAGCTCATTGATGGTATAGTTTCTCAGCAGGCTTTCCCGTTCCGGGTGCTCGGTTAATAATTCAATAGCAGTTTCCCTTACGCCTGTTGCCGAAGCGTACGCTTCCAGGCTGCCACGCATGTTGGTGCCCTTGTGCAGCCTGCCGCCGGGGCGGATAATGGTATGCCCAAGCTCGCCTGCAAAGCCATCATGCCCCAAAACAATATCGCCATTAATAACAATGCCGCTGCCCACGCCTGTGCCAAGCGTAATGGTGATAAAGTCCTTCATATCTTTAGCACAGCCATACATTTGCTCGCCCACGGCTGCGGCATTGGCATCATTGGTCAATTTGGTAACAAGACCAAATTTTTTTTCCATTAGCTCGCTCATGTGGATGATGCCCTTCCATTTAAGGTTAGGCGCATATTCAATAGTGCCGGTGTAGTAGTTGGCGTTAGGGGCGCCCATGCCAATGCCCAGAATATTTTTTGGGCCGCCCGCTCTTTCAATCATTGGCTGCAGGTTAGCATGCAGGTCGTTGATAAATTCTTCAGCCACATCATGCTGGTTGGTAGGCATGCGGTTTTGCTCAAGTATATGCCCGTTGCGGTCAACAATGCCAAACTTGCTGGTGGTGCCGCCCACGTCAATGCCTATAACATATTTGCTCATAAAAAGTTTTTTTGTATGATTAATGCCCGCCGCTGTTTTCTGCTGCTTCATAATTAATGCCCTGTTTACGGAGTATGCCTGTAACTGCAAATGCAAAGAAAGCAAGGTATGCAAAACACAATACAGGCACCCAGTAGCTTTGGTGTATGCCAATAAGGTCGGCAAGTTTGCCTTGTATTGGCGGGATGATGCCGCCGCCCAAAATCATCATGATTAAAAATGCAGCCCCTTGTGTGGTAAACCTGCCAAGCCCCATAATGGAAAGGCTGAAAATACATGGCCACATAATTGAACAGAACAAGCCGCCGCTAAGGAAGCAATACACTGCCACTATCCCCTCCGTCATAATACCGGCAACCATTGCAACCATGCCGAGTAGCCCAAAAATTAAAAGCGTTCTTGCAGGCTTGTCTTTGCTGATATAAAAAGCAACAATTTGTACTATTACACAAGTGATGTAATAATATAATGGCTTCATGTCGTATTGAGCCATGGTGTTCACGCCAAGGATGATGCAAAAAGCAACGAGTGGCACAATTATTTGAAGCAACAATTTATTCCTGTCTGAAAGTTTAAAAGCAGATACAGCACCTGCCCATCGCCCAATCATAAGGCTGCCCCAGTACATAGAAATGTAAGGCGCAGCTTCCGATGATTGGAAGCCGCCAAAGTCTTTTTGCTTTAATAATTCACTGAGGTTGCTGCCAATGGCAACTTCCACGCCAACATATACAAATATGCCCAGCATGCCAAGCACTAACTGAGGGTATTGCATGGCGCCCCATCCATCACTTTTTTTGGTGGCCCTGTAGTTGGCAAATAATAAACCAAATACCACTATTGCCAGTGCCCCAAACAGCCATTTCATCCGGTAAGCTTCCAATGGGTGTTTTAATGCAGCATTTGATTTATTGATTTCTTCCACTGATGCATTATTTGCTTTAATGGTATTGATATTTTGTGTTACAACTGCATTGCCCGTATTAGCAGCGCCCAATGAATCTATTTGCTGCTTTTTTATGTCATCATGTTTTGAAAATTCAAATGTGCTGAACGATGCTTTCAGCAGCGAATCGCTGGCATGGTTTATTTTTTTTGCTTCTTTTTCTGCATTCACAATCTTAATAGCATCATCGCTTTTGTAACTGCTGAATACAGGCACAAATGCAATAATTAAAAGCCCGGTGAGTATTAATAATGTATTTAGTGCTTTGCTCGCTGCTTCTGTTTTTTCTTCAGAAATACCAGCAGGCACTTTTTTAGAAAACTTAAAAAGTGCCGCTGCTGCTATAAATAATGCGCCAACGCATACATACAGTATAATTACTTTGCTAAGGCTGAGCGACTCTATCTTTTCATCTGTAATGGCTGCCGTGGTGCCAAACAATGCAAAAGCCACAACAATAGGCCCAATCGTTG
>CAYRRL010000078.1:0-8027 GCA_964426665.1 uncultured Ferruginibacter sp.
AATAATAAGACCAGCAACAATCCACCCTATCGTTCCCCACACACGCAGGCTGGCAAATTGTTTCTCTGCATCACTTATTTGCTTTAACGCTATCGCATTAACAAGCGCCAATGTCGGCATATACACAATCATATATATAAGCAACAGGCTGTAGAAAGAACCAAAGTCCTCCTTCTCAGCTATAAGATACAAAAGAACAGCCCCGGCAATATGCAATACGCCTAATATTTTTTGTGCCGCAAAAAATTTGTCGGCAATCATGCCGATAATAAACGGTGCAATGATAGCGCCTAAGCATTGCGTGCCGTAAGCAAGGCCAGTTTCTGCTCCGCTTGCCCCAATTTTTCCTTGTGTGAGATATGTGCCCATTGTAACAAACCAAAGCCCCCAAATAAAAAAATTAAAGAACATCATAATACTCAGCTGAATGCGGATGGTACTTTTCATATTAGCTACTGTGGTTTGTTTTGGCAATCACTTAAATAGAGAAATTAAATGTAGATTTTTATTTCATCATCCCATAAAGTTTGTTAGCTTTTTTTTAGAAATAGCATAAATAAAAACACATCAAACGATTGCAGGTTGCGTTTGGATAAAATGTATGAGCAAGCGGCATTAAAAAAAGAAAATTGTAGCAGTAAAGAAATCTTATTCGTAAACTTGTTGAAAATTTCCCCTCTCAAAAAAACTTCATTGGCTGTATGAAAAGAAAACTACGCATGGGCATGATAGGCGGCGGCAAAGATGCTTTTATTGGCGCTGTGCACAGGCTGGCATTTAATATGGACGGCAAAGTGGAAATGGTTTGCGGCGCACTCAGCATAAACCCCGAAACGGCAAGGCAGTCTGGCGAAGAACTGTTTCTTTCCCCGGACAGGATTTATACGAATTACGAGGAAATGCTGGATAAAGAAAGCCAGTTGCCTGCTGATAAAAAAATTGATTTTGTGTCTATCGTTACGCCCAATTTTGCCCATTTTGCCCCTGCAAAAATGGCATTGCAAAAAGGCTTCCATGTGGTTATTGAAAAGCCTATTACTTTTAATTTGGCAGAAGCGCTGGAGCTAAAAAAGATTGTAAACGAAACCGGGCTGCTGCTTTGCCTTACGCATACTTACTCTGGCTACCCCATGGTAAAGCAGGCAAAGCAAATGATTAAAGATGGGGTGCTGGGCAACGTTAGAAAGGTGTGGGTGGAATACCCACAGGGCTGGCTTAGCAAACTAAGCGAACGTGAAGGCAACGCACAGGCTGCCTGGCGCACCGACCCAAGCAAAAGCGGTAAGGCAGGCAGCATGGGGGATATTGGCACGCATGCGGCCCACCTGGCAGAATATATTACAGGATTAAAAATAAAACAGCTTTGTGCAGACTTAAATATAATGGTGCAGGGAAGGATGCTTGACGACGACGGCAATGTGCTATTGAAATTTGATAATGGCGCAGCAGGCGTATTAATGGCATCGCAGGTAGCAGCAGGCGAAGAGAATGCTTTGAAGATAAGAGTGTATGGCGAAAAGGGTGGGCTTGAATGGGCACAGATGGAACCCAATACATTAATTATAAAATGGCTGGATGCGCCAACACAAATATTAAGGGCTGGCAGTAACTATGGCGATAGATTGTCAAGTTACGCTACGCATAATTGCCGAACTCCCGGCGGCCACCCCGAAGGTTATTTGGAAGCATTCGCAAATATTTATAGAAATTTTACTTTGGCATTATCGGCAAGGATAGCAGGGGTAGTGCCGCCTGCAGAAGCATTGGATTACCCCGGTGTGGAAGATGGCATAAGGGGCATGGCGTTTATTGATACTGTGGTGGCGAGTGGGCAGAGTGATAAGAAGTGGACTGAGTACCACCAAACCCCCTAAAGGGGGCTTTAAGCAAGGATTCATAATTTGAAACCCTTATTAAAATGTAAAAGTTATCATCACTGATGATTAAAGATTTTTAGTTGATTCGGAAAAACAAATATTTATTAACGATTAAAAGTACCGCATCTTCTCCTTTAGGGGAAGGGGTTGGAGCATGAGGTATATATGCAAACAATAAAAGGGCCCGGCATATTTTTAGCACAGTTTTTAGATGACAGGCCGCCATTTAATAATTTAAAAACAATTTGTGAGTGGGCTAAAGGGTTAGGTTTTGTTGGAGTGCAAATACCAACATGGGACAGCCGCTGCATTGATTTAAAAAAAGCAGCGGAAAGCAAAACGTATTGCGATGAATTGAAAGGTTTGATTAATGGTTACGGTTTGGAAATAACAGAACTCAGCACGCATTTACAAGGGCAGTTAGTGGCTGTGCACCCAGCATACGATGATTTGTTCAATGCTTTTGCGCCAAAAGAACTGCATGGCAACAATGCTGCCAGAACTGAATGGGCTGTGCAGCAATTAAAGTATGCAGCAAAAGCATCGCAACACTTAGGGTTGAACGCTGTGCCTACTTTCAGCGGTTCTTTACTATGGCATACATTCCATCCGTGGCCGCAGCGCCCAAATGGTTTGGTGGAAACTGGTTTTACTGAACTTGCAAAAAGATGGGCGCCAATTTTGAATTACTTTGATGAATGTGGCGTGGATGTTTGTTATGAAATACACCCCGGCGAAGATTTGTTTGATGGCATTACGTATGAAATGTTTTTGGATAAGGTAAGCAACCATACAAGGGCTTGTTTATTATATGACCCATCGCATTTTGTGTTGCAGCAATTGGATTACAAACAATACATAGATTTTTACCACGAACGCATCAGGGCATTCCATGTAAAAGATGCAGAGTTTAATGCAACAGGAAAGCAGGGCACATTTGGCGGCTACCAAAGCTGGCTCAACCGTGCCGGCCGCTACCGCAGCCCCGGCGACGGGCAGGTTGATTTTAAAACTATCTTCAGCAAACTTACGCAGTATGGCTACAAAGGCTGGGCTGTAATGGAATGGGAGTGCTGCATCAAGCACCCCGAAGACGGAGCAAAAGAAGGCTGTGAGTTTATCAAAAAAAATATCATCCGTGTTACTGAAAAAGCATTTGATGATTTTGCACAGACAGAAAACAACGAAGCATTTAACAGGAAAATATTAGGCATTTAATTACAAAACAAAACTTTTATTGACATGAAAAAAACATTTTTATTATTGGCATTGGCAGGCATGTTTGCAGCTTGTGGCGGCGGCAGTGGCGATAAAAAAGAAGAAACAGCACCTGAAAAAAAAGAAGAAGCAAAAACTCCCGATGACCCCGCCTACACCGAAGGCCTGGCGCTGGTGGCTGGTTCTGACTGCACTACCTGCCATAAAATTGATGAGGCATCTACAGGGCCGGCATACAGGGCCGTGGCAGAAAAATATGCTAATACGCCTGAAAATATTGCGATGCTGGCGGGCAAAGTAATTAAAGGCGGCAAAGGCGTTTGGGGCGAAGCCCAAATGACGCCGCATGCCTCGCTTTCGCAGGCAGATGCTGAAAAAATGGTGAAATATATTTTAATGCTGAAAAAATAAAGGCGCATGAAAATACTACTAACAGCAACCGCAACACTGTTCTGCATGGCTGCCTTTGCACAACACAATAAACTAACGCATGGCGAAAAAGCCGAAGGTTGGAAATTGCTGTTTGACGGCGAGACTACCAAAGGCTGGCACAGCTTTAATAAAAAAGAAGCGGGGCCGGCATGGCTTGTAAAAAATGGGGAGTTGTACCTTGACACCACCCAAAAAGCAGGCTGGCAAACAGAAGGAGGCGGCGATTTGACAAGCGAAAAAAAATATTCCAACTTCCACTTGAAGCTGGAATGGAAAATTGCCAAAGGCGGCAACAGCGGCATCATCTTTTATGTGCAGGAAGACGGCAAGCATGATTACTGCTGGCAAACAGGCCCTGAAATGCAGATAGTAGACAATGAAAACCACGAGGATGGCAAATTGATAAAACACCAGGCCGGGGATTTGTACGACCTTATTTCCTGTTACCAAAAAACAGTGAAGCCAGCAGGCGAATGGAACCTGGCAGAAATCATCTGCGACAACAGCAACCTTACATTAAAACTAAACGGCGTAAAAGTAGTGTCAACAAAAATGTGGGGGGCAAACTGGATTAAATTAGTGAAGGGCAGCAAGTTTAATGACATGCCTGATTTTGGCAAATTTCAGTCTGGCAAAATTTCATTGCAGGATCATGGCAACATGGTTTCATTCAGGAATATTAAAATAAAGGAGCTGTAATTTTTTTGTTTCAATAAAAATGAAAAACCCGGAACAAACATTCCGGGTTTTTTATTTGTGGTTCATAAAAACCTTATAATTCCCTTATCCAGATATTCCTGAAACTTATTGGCTCGCTGGGGTCGCCGTGGTCTTGCAATTTTATTGATGATGCGCCATGTGCTTTATTATACGCCGCTTTGCCGATATACCTTGTAGGCCCTTCCAGCTCAAAATTATTTTGCACCAGCACGCCATTGTGGAATGCTGTTACCCTTGCAGGCGATTTCAAACTGCCATCTTCATTAAAACGTGGCGCTGTCCACACCACATCGTAAGTTTGCCAAAGCCCTGGCCTTTTGCAGGCATTGGCTAATGGTATTTTTTGTTTGTAAATACTTGTGGCTTGCCCGTTAGCGTAAGTCTTATTATTATAGTTGTCCAATATCTGCATCTCATAACCTTCATCCCCGCCACCAGTTGATGCAAGGAACAAGCCACTATTGCCCCTGCCCTGCCCTTCGCCATGTATTCCTTGTGGTATTTTCCATTCAATATGCAATTGGTAATCCATAAATTTTCTTTTTGTCTGGATATTGCCCGTGCCTTTTTTTACGGTGAAGAAACCTTTGCCCAATACCCAGGCAGCAGGCTGGGTTGTATCTTTTACAGATTCCCATTCATTCAAATTTTTGCCGTCAAATAAAATAATAGCATCAGATGGCGGCGTATTAATTGCAGCAGTTTTTACAACCTTAGGTTGTGGCTCCCACACTTCTGTTGCTTTTGGGCCGCCATCCTGTGCATACAAACTAACAGGGGAAAATGAAACGGCAAATGCTGAAAGCAGGGCAATCTTTTTCATAAGTTTTCTTTTCGTTAATGATAATAGAAGATGTAAGTTACTTGCTGTTGTGAAATAATTCCAGCTTTTGCTTTTTATTTTTTTGCAGTACAGGTGATTGTTTAGCAAAACCCTTCACCATTCTCACAACAAACGTTTGTTGGTTTTTCTAATACCAGTTATTAAAAATACCCAACGCTTTTTTCCCTACCTTTCAAACTCGTTATTGCCTTTATTGAAAATAAAACGTTTGCTCTATGGGAGATACGCTCCAGGTAAAAAAACAATCCAAAGTATATGATGCAGTGATAGTAGGCTCAGGCGCAGGCGGCGGCATGGCTGCCTATGTGCTTGCTAATGCAGGCCTGTCTGTTTGCATCATTGAAGCAGGCCCTTTTTATGACCCCAAATTGCATTCCTCTCAATTAAAACATCCGTGGGAATCGCCACGCCGCGGCGCAAGCACCAAGTTCCGCCCATTTGGCGATTACGATGCAAGCTTTTGGGGCTGGGAAATTGATGGAGAGCCATACACTCATGCCGAAGGCGATAAATGGGAATGGTGGCGTGCAAGAATGCTGGGCGGAAGAACAAACCATTGGGGCAGGATATCGCTTCGCTTTGGCCCGGATGATTTTAAAAGAAAAAATATTGACGGGCTTGGCGACAACTGGCCAATTGGCTATGAAGACATTAAACCTTACTATGATAAAATAGATAAACTGCTTGGCGTATTTGGAACTAACGAGGGCCTGCCAAATGACCCGGATGGTATTTTTCTGCCTCCGCCTAAACCAAGATTGCACGAGCTGTTTATAAAAAAAGCGGCTGTTGGGTCTGGCGTTCCTGTTATACCATCACGTTTATCTATTCTTACCAAACAACTGCCGGGCAATAAAGAGCGTGGCGGCTGCTTTTTCTGTGGGCAATGCGGCCGTTCATGCAAAGTGTATGGCGATTTTTCTTCTTCATCCTGTTTGGTAAAACCAGCCATTGCAACAGGCAAAGTTGATTTGGTTACAAATGCTATGGCAAGGGAAGTACTAACAAATAATGAAGGGTTGGCAACAGGCGTTTCTTACGTAAGCAAAGAAGATGTGCAGGAATACCAGGTGAAAGGAAGAGCAGTTATACTTGCCGCAAGCGCTTGCGAAAGCGCAAGGCTGTTGCTCAATTCAAAATCAAAACAACACCCAAATGGTTTAGCCAACTCAAGCAATGTAGTTGGCAAATATTTGCATGACAGCACAGGCGCAGCCATGGGCGGTGTGTTGCCAACATTGTTTGGAAGAAAAAGGTATAATGAAGATGGCGTTGGCGGCATGCACATTTATTCGCCATGGTGGGGGGATAATAAAAAGCTTGATTTCCCAAGAGGCTACCATATTGAATACTGGGGCGGCATGGACCAGCCTGCCTATGGTTTTGGGTTTGGCATAGAGGGCTTGAATGGGAAATATGCAGTGAACGGCAAACAAAAAGAAGCCGGCGGCTATGGGGCTTCATTAAAAGAAGACTACCGTTATTTCTACGGCGCCAATGTGGGCATGGCCGGGCGTGGGGAAGCTATTGCTGTTGAAACAAACTATTGTGAAATTGACCCTAATGTGGTTGACAAATATGGCATTCCAGTGTTGCGCTTCAATACAAAACACAGCGAACATGAAATAAAACAGGCAAAGCACATGAAAGACACATTCCGTGAAATCATGCATAAAATGGGCGCTGTAATAACATGGGGCGATGACGGCGATGAAAAAAATAATTATGGCATTGCCAACCCTGGAAATATTATTCATGAAGCTGGCACTGTACGAATGGGCGATGACCAAAAAAAATCAGCACTCAACAAATGGAGCCAGGCGCATGATTGCAAAAACTTATTCAACGTAGATGGCGGGCAGTTTGTATCGCAGGCAGATAAAAATATTACCTGGACGATACTGGCGCTGAGCATGAGAGCGAGTGAATATATTGTAGAAGAAATGAAGAAGAAAAATTTATAAGAGTTTTAAGTAATAAGTTATAAGTGGCAAGTACTGCCACAGAGTTTATAACTTATTACTTAAAACTTATCACTTAAAACTTACGAACTGTGGACCGTCGTAAATCCATCAAAGCACTACTTATCGGCACCGCTGCTTCGGGCGCAATGCTTGATGCCTGCAAGCCTGCAGATAAAAAAGCAGAAACTTTAAAGCCTGACACTGCAGCAGCAGACGCCGACCGGATGAAAGAAGAAATTGCTTTCAACAAAAAATTGAAAGAAGAAACTTTTTTTACCAAAGAAGAAATGGCAAGCATAACTGTATTGGCAGATATCATCATCCCCAAAGATGCAGTGAGTGGCAGCGCCAGCGATGCTAAGGTGCCGGACTTTATAGAATTTATTGTAAAAGATATGCCGCACCACCAAACGCCCATGCGTGGCGGCCTGCGCTGGCTGGATGTGGAAAGCCTGAAGCGTTTTGAAAAATCATTCGCCGCACTCACTCATGAACAACGCATAAAAATTGTTGACGATATTGCTTACCCTGCAAAAGCAAAACCTGAAATGAAACAAGGCGTTTCTTTTTTTAACCTCATGCGAAACTTAACTGCTACTGGTTTTTATACTTCAGAAATCGGCGTAAAAGACATTGGCTACAAAGGCAACGTGCCCAACCTCTGGAACGGCGTGCCCGATGATGTGCTGAAACAATATGGGCTTGCATACACGGATAAAGAATTAAAAGAGTGTATTAGTTTTGAAGCGTAGGACAGGAACGGATAAAAACAAAGCAGATTTTTTGCGAAGCAAAAATAATTTGTGCCAATCCATGCCCCGAAGCTTCGGGATGGCAAAAAAATCATTCTTGTCAATTCATGCCATTCGTGGCTAATCCCTTCCGGCAACGTATGCGTTATTAGTGGCTCAAATACATTTCACCGTATCATATATCCCCCCTATTTTTGCAGCAGTTAATAAAACACTATGT
>CAYRRL010000078.1:8037-9591 GCA_964426665.1 uncultured Ferruginibacter sp.
AGTCAATAAAAATTCAAAGATTATTGTACAGGGTTTTACCGGTACAGAAGGCACTTTCCATGCCACGCAAATGATTGAGTACGGCACCAACGTTGTAGGCGGCGTTACGCCAAACAAGGGCGGCACTACCCACCTCGGCAAACCTGTGTTCAACACAGTAGCCGATGCAGTAAAAACCACCGGCGCCGATGTGAGCATCATTTTTGTGCCACCAGCTTTTGCAGCAGATGCAATTATGGAGGCGGCTGATGCAGGCATTGCATTAGTTGTGTGCATTACCGAAGGCATCCCGGTGCAGGACATGGTGAAAGTGAAAAATTATTTGCTGGGGAAAAACACACGCCTCATTGGCCCTAACTGCCCCGGCGTTATTACCGCAGATGAATGTAAAGTAGGCATCATGCCCGGCTTTATTTTTAAGAAAGGGCGCATTGGCATTGTGTCAAAAAGCGGCACGCTCACTTACGAGGCGGCAGACCAGGTAGCAAAAGCCGGCCTCGGTATTTCTACAGCCATTGGTATTGGCGGCGACCCAATCATTGGCACTACCACCAAGCAAGCCGTTGAATTATTTATGAACGACCCCGAAACGGATGCCATAGTAATGATTGGCGAAATTGGTGGCGGCATGGAAGCCGAAGCTGCTGAATACATTAAATCAACCGGCAATAAAAAACCAGTAGTTGGTTTTATTGCTGGCCAAACTGCTCCTCCCGGCCGCCGTATGGGCCATGCCGGTGCTATTGTTGGCGGCGCTGATGATACAGCAGAAGCTAAGATGAAAATTATGGCTGCCTGTGGTATCCATGTTGCAGCAAGCCCTGCAGATATTGGTAAAACAATGGCAGAAGCGATTAAGAAATAATTGATTCAAAATATTTTGAGAATCCGGTTGTGAGAACAGCCGGATTTTTTATTTGGGGCTGGACCTATCCAATGATTTATACATTTTAAAAGTGTTGGCTCTGACAAACTTCTTGCTCAAATCAACATTACTATTTATATTTAAATGTGATTATTCCCCAATTACCAATCTAAAATATTATCGCATGAAAAAGCTCTCAATTATTTCAATTTGTGCTTTATTAATTTTGACAGCAAAAAAATCCTATTCACAATGGGATTCTACTTTGACATCTGTATTCTTAAATGATGCTACAAAAAATATCGGAATTGGCACATCAAATCCTTACGGAAAGTTAAACATTGCTAATGGCTTTTTAAATATCATTGGTGATAACGCATCCAACACAAAAATTCGTTTGCAAGCTGCTTCTTCTACTAACGACAATACTATTGTTAGCAAAGATGAAAACAGCAACGATATGTGGGTATTGAAATTAGGTGAAAGGAGTGCGGCTGAAAACCTTGGCATTTACAATGGTACTGGGCGCTTAGCCTTAAACATAAGACAATCAGATGGTCATGTTGCAATAGGAACTACTGCAGGCTCAACCTACATGTTTCAAGTATGCGGCAACATGCGTGCTGAGTTAATACGAGTGCAAGCAAGTTGGTGTGACTATGTTTTTGAAAAAGACTATAAGCTCCAAC
>CAYRRL010000079.1:0-5361 GCA_964426665.1 uncultured Ferruginibacter sp.
TACAAGTTTAATAAACCATTTGTCAATTTCAGGTTAAGTGCTGGAAACCCTTTGCCTGTAACTGTTATGATAATTGATGAAGCAAAGGCAATATCGCCTTGCCATAATTTTATTGCTATTGATGATATTAAAGTGGCAGTTACAGGTATTACCACAGATATTCAATTTGATGATACACCTCAAGGATATGGCTGGTGGGTAAAATCGGTTTGTTTTCAGGATAATAAGAGCTTTACAATGATAGGTACAGTAGAAAGCAATATTGATAACCCTGCGGTGCAATGGGAACAAAGTACCGATGACGGTACTACCTGGAGAGATATCCCCGGAGCAACAAATTATGTACTCACTCAAAGTTTCCCAGTTGCAGATACGTTTCTTTTTCGCATGCGTGTAGCTGAAAACGGTTTAATATCAAGCTTTGGTTGCAGCATAACCACAACGGTACTAAAAGTGCAGGTAGATGGAGTTCCTCCGCTGCATTTTGCTGTAAGCAATGCGCCTGTATGTTCTGGTGACGAAATAAAATTTAACGCTGAAGGCGGCAGTACGTATGAATGGCATGGGCCTAATGGTTTTTATGACAATATAAAATTCCCCACTATATACAGGTCTGCATTAAAAGACAGCGGCTGGTATTATTCAACTATAAAATCATTTGGCGGGTGTGTTATTACAGACAGCACTTATGTTAGTGTAGTAGGCAGCGATGTAAAAGCATGGCCTGACACAGTAATATGTGCAGGGCAGAGCGTCACATTAAATACAAATACAGCAGCACATTATACATGGCTCCCTGCAACAGGGTTATCAAATTCCAATATTCAAAACCCTATTGCCACTCCAGTTCAAACGACAGAATATACAGTTGTCACCGGCGATGCACTTGGCTGTGCTGGCAAAGGGAAAGTGATAGTGCAGGTAAAAAATAAAATACCGGTGGCTGCCGCTATTAATGCCTCAAACGATATATGCAGGAGTGCAGATTCCATACTTTTTGTAAGAAGTGGCACAGGCGTGATTAATAACTGGATTTGGGATTTCGGCAACGGCACAATAAGCACTTCCAAACAACCGCCTGTTCAGCATTATGCCAATATTCCGATTGAAACAAACAGCATACTTGTCCGGCTAATTGTCACTGATACTGCCGGCTGCATGGCAGAAGCAACTCACTCAATGAAGGTAGAAAACATGTGCAATATGGCTGTGCCATCTGCATTTACCCCCAATGGAGATGGCGTTAATGACTATTTCTGGCCTTTGAATGCTTTTAAAGCAGCGAACATAACTTTTACTGTCTTTAACAGGAAAGGAATAAAAGTTTTTGAAACAAAACAATGGCCTGATAAATGGGACGGGAGATTCAAAGGCGAGCCGCAGGATGCCGGTACTTATGTGTGGGTATTTGCATACATAGACACAACTGGCAAAAAACAACTCTTGAAAGGAACTGTAGTACTACTAAGATAAATTATCGTGCATGTTTAAAAGAATACGAATAACGGTATTGCTCTTGCTGGTTTGCGTTTCTGTATTGGTGCAAGGCCAAATAAAAGTAATGAGCTATAACATACGCCTGGATGTAGCATCAGACGGAGAAAACCGTTGGGATGCAAGAAAAGATAAAGTAGCGGCGCTGATGAATTATTACGAAGCAGATTTTATCGGCGGGCAGGAAGTGCAGCATCACCAGCTGCAATATTTGTTATCACAACTTACAAATTACAATTATATTGGTGTTGGGCGTGACGATGGAAAAGAAGCCGGCGAGTACTCCTGTATTTTTTACAACAAACAAAAATTTGAAGTTGTACAGCAAGCAACATTTTGGTTGTCACAAACACCCGGCTCGGTTTCTTTTGGATGGAATGCAGCTTGCAGGCGGGTTTGTACTTATGGTTTGTTTAGAAACAGGCAAACAAAGCAAATGTTATGGGTATTCAATACTCATTTTGACCACATGGGCGACACAGCAAGAATTGAATCAGCAAAACTCATAACTAAAAAAATACAAAACCTTACAAAGCATAAAAATTACCCAGTTATCCTTACCGGCGACTTCAATTCAAAACCAGGTGAAGCGCCAGCTATGTATATGGCAGAGAATTTTAGAAACGCAAGAAGCAGCAGCAAACAAAAGCCTTATGGCCCCGTTGATACATGGCAAGGTTTCGAGTTCAATAAAAAGCCCGACGGATGCATTGATTACATTTTCCTTTCAAAGGGCAGCGCCGCTTTAGTAAAAAAATTTGCCACTATCACAGACTCTTATGATATGAAATACCCTTCAGACCATTTCCCCGTTTTAGCAACAATTGAAATAAAATAATAGCCATGCAAGCCAAAATAATTTACAGCCTCAAATTTTTTTTATTGGCAACCGGTATTTCGGCCGGCACATTTACATCCTGTGCGCAAAAATCACCTTCGCAGGCAAGCAAAGCGGGCGCAAAGCAGCTTTCTGATTCTGCTTTGCTTGACCTGGTACAATCGCAAACCATCAAATATTTTACCGAAGGCGCAGAGCCCGTAAGCGGCATGGCAAGGGAGCGCTTCCATGTTGACAATAATTACCCCGATAATGATAAGCATATTATAACAAGCGGCGGCAGCGGTTTTGGGGTTATGGCTTTGATAGTAGCAATGGAAAGAAAATTTATAACCAGGGAGGATGGTGTGCAGCGGCTGGAAAAGATTGTTCACTTTCTTGAAACAGCCGACCGTTTTCATGGAGCATGGCCGCATTGGTGGAACGGCGAAACAGGAAAGGTAAAGCCTTTCAGTAAAAAAGACAATGGCGGCGATTTAGTGGAAACATCTTTTATGCTGCAGGGGCTGCTTTGCGCAAGGCAATATTTTAAAGATGGGAATGAAAATGAAAAAGCATTGTCACAGCGAATTGATAAACTATGGCGTGATGTAGAATTTGACTGGTACCGGAATGGCAAAAATGTTTTGTACTGGCACTGGAGCCCAACATATAATTGGGAAATGGATTTTGCTGTGCATGGTTATAATGAATGTTTGATAATGTATGTATTGGCTGCATCATCGCCAACACATGGCGTGCCTGCAGAAGTATATCATGAAGGCTGGGCTCAATATGGACAAATAAAATTTCCACACAATGCTTTGGGGTATCGGTTACAGCTGCGTTACCAGGGTAATCCTCCCAACGGTGCTCCATTGTTCTGGTCGCATTATTCATGGCTGGGATTAAACCCAAAAGGGCTGAAAGATATGTATGCAAATTACTGGGACGAAAACGTAATTCATACTTTGGTAAATTATACATGGTGTGTAAACAATCCCAATAAATTTAAAGGTTATGGAAAAAACAACTGGGGGCTTACTTCAAGCTATTCAGTAAAATTTTATGCCGGCCATGCGCCAAACCCAAATGATGATTTGGGAGTAATATCACCAACCGCTGCATTGTCTTCTTTTCCATACACACCTGCACAATCAATGGCAGCCATGAAGCATTGGTATAATGACATGAATGATAAACTGTGGGGGCCTTATGGTTTTTATGATGCCTTTAGTGAAACAGATAAATGGTATCCTCAGTGGTATTTGGCAATAGATCAGGGCCCAATACCTGTAATGATAGAAAACTATAGAACCGGTTTGCTATGGAAATTATTTATGAGCTGCCCCGAAATAAAAGACGGGCTGAAAAAGCTTGGTTTTGAAAGTGCCGCTGTACCAAACTAAACTGTTCCTGTTTTTTTTAAAAACTCTTTTTTGTATTTGACCGGGCTGGTATTGTAGTAATGTAAAAACTGCCGGTTGAAATTTGAGAGATTATTATAGCCACATTCAAAACAAATATGCGTAACAGGCATATCGCTTTCAATTAAAAGTTTAGCCGCCTTCTGCAGCCGCAGCTCTTTCACAAATTCTGAAAACGGCTTGCGGGTACGCAGCGAAAAGAAACGTGAAAAGGCATTGGGGTTCATCCTGGCAATGGCTGCTGCATCATTCAGGGTAATATTGCTCTGGATGTTGGCCACTGCCCAGTTAAGCACGCTGCACATACGGGTTGATTCTTTTTCATTAAAACCTGTGTACGGCGATTGTGTAATACGGCGGTTGTCTTTTTTGGCTGCAGCAATTTCATTTAGTATTTCTAAAAGGCATATCCATTTTTTTAAACCAGTGGCATCAACAATATCAAATAATTTGTTGCTCACATGGTGGTTTGTTTTGCCGCTTATTTCAAGGCCATAAGCGGATTCGTCGAGCAATTTATTTATCAGGGATGCTTCAGGCAACTGCAAAAAATCATTGCCAAGCGATTCTGGCGCAAAATGAATAACGATTGATTTTGCCCTGAGTTTTGAACCAGCTTTGTAATATTTGTCATCATTGCGGTAAGTATGCGGAATATTGGAGCCAAGCAACGCAAGGTTGCCAGGCTTAAAATCTGAAACGTTGTCGCCAATAAGCCGCTTGCCGGTGCTTTCTGTTACAAGCACAATTTCCAGCTCGGGGTGGTAATGCCATGGAGTAGGGTAATATTTATAATCAAAATATTTTACAACAAAGGATTGGTTTTTTTCCCTTGGCAAATGTTCCAGTGCAGGCTTCATGGCAGGTAGATATTTTTTACATACGAAAGTTAGCCAAACTATATGGTTTTTGCTAAAATAGTATCAGTTTAAGGGGAATGAATAGTGGTTTTGCCTTTTGATGGTTGGTATTTTTGAATAACGATTGCAAATAACTCTGTTGCTGTAATGAAATACAAATTAAAATTTTATTTGCTGTTGCCTGTGGTTTTTTCGCTGTGCGGCATTGTAGCAAACGCACAAAAAAAGAGCAAGGCAGTTTTTGTGATAGCCGATGGCATACCGGCAGATTTAATTGAAAACCTTAACCTGCCCTCAATAAAAGCAATCACAAAAACCGGCGGCTACACAAGAGCGCATGTTGGTGGCGATAAAGGGGCATATTCTGAAACGCCAACTATTTCTGCTGTTGGTTATAATAGTTTGCTTACAGGCACGTGGGTGAATAAACACAATGTATGGGATAATGATATTAAAGAACCCAATTATAACTATTGGAATATTTACCGGCTGTTTAAAACACAATTTCCTAAGGGCAAAACAGCGATTTACTCTACATGGATTGACAACCGCACCAAACTAATCGGCAGCGATGCAAATGCAGCAGGCAATATACAGCCTGATATTATTTATGACGGGATGGAACTGGACACCATTCGTTTTCCGCATGATGATTATGGGTATTTCTACAATGTAATTGATGATTCGGTAATTAACAGAACGGCAGCATCCATAAAAACCGATGCGCCGGATTTATCATGGGTGTATTTAGAATATACTGATG
>CAYRRL010000079.1:5371-9515 GCA_964426665.1 uncultured Ferruginibacter sp.
CACGGCAATGGCGACACACTTACTAATGCTGTGAAGCTATTGGACGCCAAGCTAAAAAAATTGTGGGATGCAATTGAATATCGCCAGAAAAATTTTGATGAAGCATGGCAGTTATGGATAACAACAGACCACGGCAGAAAAGAGGATGGCTATCATCACGGTGATCAGACGGACAGGGAAAGAACAACATGGATTGCTACCAATGCTAAAGGGCTGAACGATTATTTTAAATACGGCAACCCGGGCATTGTTGATATTATGCCAACGATAGCAAAACATTTGGGAGTGGAAATACCAAGGGAGAAACTGGTAGAAGTGGATGGCATACCACTAACAGGAAAGCTTTCTGCCACGCATGGCAAAGCAATTCAAATGGGCAATGCTATACAGGCAACCTGGCGGCCTTTAATAACAAAAGGAGCGGCAAAAATTTGGGTTGCCACCACCAATAATTTTAAACAAGGCGGTGTTGATGAATACAAGTTTGTAAAAGAAGTGCCAATTGCTGATGGCAAAGCAATGGTTGATATAAAAAACATGCCTTCTGGTTTTTATAAAATAGTAATAGAGTTCCCGTATAATTTTTTAAACAGTTGGATTGTCAAAAAATAAGTTAGCTATGAAAAGATTTTTTATTGCATCAGCATTTTGCATTACAGCATTGGCTTCATCAGCACAAAATAAAAAAGCTTCGCTTGCAAAGGGGAAATACGGCGATGGGCCAGACAGTATTGCGCCGGTTGGCATTATTAAAAACTTAACTGACGAACAATTATTGGAAACTGTGCAAAAACAAACCTTCCGGTTTTTCTGGCATGGTGCACATCCATATAGCGGATTAGCGCTGGAAAGAAGCAATACGGTGCTGGCAGAACATTACTGGGACTATATAAACGAAGCATGGGATGAGCCAAATTTTTCACATACCAAATTTGGCCCTGATGCCGGCGCTATCGGCGGCACTGGTTTTGGAATAATGAGTACCGTGGTTGCTGTAGAAAGAGGATGGATTGGAAGAGACACTGCCGTAAGAAGGCTGATAAAGATTGCAGATTTTTTAATCAATGCGGATTGCTTTCATGGTATTTACCCGCACTTCATGGATGGCAGGACAGGAAAAACCATTAGGTTCGACAGGCTGGACGATGGTGCTGACATTGTGGAAACAAGTTATTTGCTGATGGGTTTTTTATGTGCAAGGGAATATTTTAATAAAGACATTCCAAGGGAAGTGTATTTAAGAAAACGCATCAACCAAATGTGGGGCGCTGCCAACTGGAACTGGCATACCAACGGGCAAAAAAAATTATTCTGGCACTGGAGCCCTTATAATGGCTTTGATATGAACTTTCCTGTGTGGGGATACAATGAATGTTTGATTACTTACATCATGTCTGCTTCCTCACAATACCATGCTATTTCCCCGGATGTATATAATGGAACATGGACAGGAAGTTTTGGATTTAAAAATGGGAAAGAGTATTACGGCTACAAACTACCGCTAGGCAACTATGATAAAGACAAAGGCGGCCCGCTTTTTTTTGAGCAATATACCTTCCAGGGCATCGACCCGAATGGATTGGCCGACTCATTGGGCAATGACTATTTTATGCAGGGGAAAAACCATACGCTTATCAACCGGGCATATTGCATGGAAAACCCCGGTAATTTTAAAGGCTACAGCGATGTGTGCTGGGGCTTAACAGCGGGCGACAGCTACAAAGGCTACCTGGCACACAGCCCGGAAAACGACCGTGGCGTAATACAACCAACGGCTGCTATTTCCTCTATGCCATACACCCCAAAAGAAAGTATGGCGGCATTGCGTTATTTCTATTATACAATGGGAGATAAAATCTGGAGCAAGTATGGCTTTGTGGATGGCTTCAGCATTCATCATAACTGGTATGCAAAATCGCATTTAGCAATTGACCAGGGACCAATAATTACCATGATAGAAAATTACCGTACAGGTTTGCTGTGGAAATTATTTATGAAAATTCCTGATGTGCAAAACGGGCTGAAGAAGCTTGGGTTTAAAAGCCCGTATTTTAAATAGCTTATTTTAATTGGCAAGGGCAAATAAATATTGGCGCTGGCTTGAAAACATTGTTTTCGTGTATGCCTTTTACCTCATCCTTTCCCGGGACTGGATTAAGCCTTTGATTAATTCCATCCGGGAAACAGTTCAGGGAAAAGGATTGATTGATGGCGTTAAGGAACAGTATCAAAAAGGGTTGTATAGCGAAGCGTTTCTTATTGTGTTGTGGGAAATTATAATTGTTTTTACGCTATGGGAAATTGGAGCTGTCATTTATGAAGCAATCAAAAACGAAAGAAACAAACCCTGGAGTGTTGAAAAAGGGAGCAACATTTTCAAATACATTGCTAAAACCATCAAGCCCACTTTTCTGGCAGCTTTTTTCCCTGTTTTTATTCCTAAGCTTATTCAGTTGGATGTGTTTGAAATGGCAAAGCCATTTTTTAATAAGTTCAGTTTTCATGTCATACACTTTCATTGGTATAGCTGGGTTTATGCGTATTTAATCTGGGAATTTAGTACCTGGGTTTGGCATTATTGTTTTCACCATGTGCGGATGTTCTGGTGTTTCCATTCCCCACACCATGCCCCCGGCGATTTAACATTAACGACCGCATGGGTGCATTTTTTTGCGGAAGGGTATATCACCACTTTTATGCAGTGGGTAATTTTATCAATAGCAGGCGTGCCGTTTGAAATGATCTTCCCCGTTATCTGGGGTATTGAAGTTGGCTGGGGCACATTTATCCATGCAGGAGAAAGAAGCTTAAAAAAGGGAAGGCTTGGCTTCCTGAAACATTTTCTTATCACTCCGTCACACCATCGTGTTCATCATGCAAAAAACCCACTGTACCTGGATACGAACTTCTGCACTTTCCTTCCCTTTTGGGATTGGGCATTTGGAACATTGCAGCCATTGAGGGACGAAGTGAAAATTGAATATGGCATTACAAGAAAAATGGATGTGGCCAGCTTTATTGATTTTTACTTTGGCGAATTTATTTTGCTGTGTAAAGATATTGTAAATGCAAAGGGCATTAAGAATAAATTATTGTATTTGATAAAACCACCAGGCTGGAACCCCGAGTCAACAGAACATACCGCTGCTGTGGCGAGGGGGAATTTTTTACTGGCAAACCCTGGGCTTGATGAAACAAGCCGGAATTTTTTATGGAGAAAAAAAAAGCTGTTGTATAAAGTATAATGTTATATGGCGCTTCGATTGTCAAAAATATCATGCATTGGTTTGTTGCTGGCAGCAACAATAGCTGCATCATGTTTTTTATTCCCGTCAAAAAACAAGATTGATTTTAATGCACAGGTAAAACCCATCTTCAATAAAAAATGTATAGCCTGCCATGGCGGTGTAAAGCAGCAATCAGAATTCAGTTTGCTGTTTAGGGAAGAAGCATTAAAAAAAGCAAAATCAGGCAAGTATGCAATTGTGCCCGGCGATGCAGGCAAAAGCGAATTGATCAGGAGAGTAAAAGAAAAAGATGCAGAGGAAAGAATGCCATATAAACATGAACCGCTTTCATCAGAAGAGATTGCCATACTGGAGCAATGGATTAATGAAGGCGCTGAATGGGGAATGCATTGGGCTTATGTGCCGGTACAAAAAATTTCTCCGCCGGATGAAAACAGCAATTGGATAAAAAATGATATTGATAAGTTTATCATTAAAAAATTAATTGAAGAAAAACTACAGCCATCTGCAGAAGCGGATAATGCAACATTGTTAAGAAGAGTAAGCCTTGATTTAACCGGACTACCGCCAGATGAAACTATTGCACAAAAATTTTTGCATGATAATTCAGCGCAGGCTTATGATAAGTTAGTTGATGATTTATTGGCATCTTCAGCATATGGCGAAAGATGGACAACGATGTGGCTTGACCTGGCACGCTATGCAGATACAAAAGGCTACGAAGCCGACAAGCCACGTACTATCTGGCGCTACCGTGACTGGCTGATAAAAGCATTTAATGCAGATAAACCATACAATGAATTTTTAATTGAACAAATTGCGGGTGATTTAATGCCCGGCGCTGATGATGATAAATATATTGCCACCGCTTTTCACCGCAACAGTTTAACCAATGA
>CAYRRL010000080.1:0-1798 GCA_964426665.1 uncultured Ferruginibacter sp.
TGTTCTTTACTTCATTCAAAAATTCAAAGCCGTTTTTTTCCGGCATCATTATATCAAGAAACACAAGGTTAGGCTGGAACTGTTGCAGCAATGCATGTGCTTCGCCAATACGGGATGCCACCCTTAAATCTTTTATCTCCGGCACATGCCGCTCTATCATCAATTGCAGCACATTGGCGGCCGGCAGTTCATCATCTATTATTAATGCTTTTATCACAGGATGAAATTAATAAAAAAAACATCAGGATATAGGAATAACAACTGTTACCTGTGTGCCGGCATGGTTTGGCAGGTCGTTGATAAAAATGGCAGAGCTGTGATCCTTGTTTTGTTCCAGCAATTGCAAACGCTCCTGCACCAATTGTATACCTTTTGAAACATGCGGCATCAGTTTTTGTTGCGCTTTCAATTCAGCAGACCGCTGCCTGCCAATGCCATTGTCTGTCACCATCACATGCAGATGGTGTTCATCAGGCATAAAGAAATGAATAGCCAGCCTCTTCTCCCCTTCTTTTAGTGCCAGGCCATGCTTCACTGCATTTTCTACAAAGGGCTGCACCAACATGCCGGGCATTTGCAATGCATCAGTTTCTATCTCTTCATCGGCTGTAATGCTGTAAACAAAATCATCCCCCATTCTTAATTTTTCGATGTCAAGGTACAATTGCAGTTGCTCCATCTCTTCTTCCAGTGTAATATTGTTTTGCTCTGATGTATGCAGCACTTTGCGCAGCAGCGTGGAAAATTTTGAAATGTACAAATTAGCATTGTCAGTGTCATTTTTTAATGTAAACTGCTGTATGCTGTTCATAGCGTTGAAAATAAAATGAGGGTTCATCTGCGCCCTCATAGCCGTAACCTGCCATGTTGCCAGGTCTTTATTTAATTTCAGCAACTCCAATTCCTTTTGCCTTGTTTGCTGTTCTGCCTTCATCTTATCGATTTTATCTGCCAGCAGCGAAGCCACAGTGGTTAATATTTGCACATGTTTTTCTGTATAAAAGTTCTTCCGTGAGTGTTCGCTGTCAATAATGCCGATTACTTTTTTGTCTTTCATGATGGGCACAGTAATTTCAGAAAGGCGGCTTGCATCATCCACAATATACCTTTCGTCAGCAGTTGTGTCATTAATAATTTCTGTTTTGCCGCTTGTTGCCACAGCGCCTACAATCCCTTTCCCAACAGGTATTTCACCATATAAATTACGCAATCTTCAAAGCCAAGTTTGCTGATGCAGTTCTTGGCCACATCCCAAAGCATTTCATCAATACTATCCTGCTCGTAAATGGAGCTGGCAAAATAATTTATCACCTGCTCTGTCTCTAATTGGTATTGGTAACTGATTGCCCTCAATTTCTCCATTTCTGTTTTTTCCGCTTCCCTTTTTTCAACGGCTTTTTCCCTGCGCTTTATTAATATATAGGCAATAGCAGCGGCTAACAGCAATGCAAGCGACCTGAACCACCATGTTTGCCAGAAAGGCGGCGCTATGTACACTTCAATTGATTTTATTTTATTGCCCCATACGCCATTGGCACCTGCTGATTTTACTTTAAAAATGTAATTGCCGGGAGCCAGGTTTGTGTAAGAAGCATAATTGCGGCTGCCTGCATTTTTCCATTCCTTGTCAAACCCTTCCAGCACATAAGCATACCGGGTGCCATCAGGGTAAAAAATTGAAGGCGACACAAATGAAAAAGAAATATTATTCTGGTTGTAGGCCAACGAAAGCCGGCTGCTGTTGTTTAATGATAAACTGTTTATGCTGTCTTTATCAAATACTTTAAAATTTGTAAGC
>CAYRRL010000080.1:1819-9499 GCA_964426665.1 uncultured Ferruginibacter sp.
TACTTCAGAGGCGCTTTGCTGTTTTAACAGCGCAACTGGGTTAAATGAAAAATATTTTTCTACGGCGCCATGGTAAATGTCCCCGTTAGCTGCTGGCTGCATTGGCGCCATCAATGTCTTTTCGGGCAAACCATTTTTATAATTAAAGTTTGTAAAGCTGTTTGCCGGCGGGTTGTAGCAGCTTAAACCATTGCGGCATGTAACCCAAAGCATGCCTTGCCTGTCTTTAACAAAACTATAAACAGTGTTGTGCTGCAACCCTTCTTTTTCTGTAAAGTGCGTTGCGCCTGCTAATGTTTTGCCATCAGCTTTTATTTTATATATGCCATCGCTGGTGCCGATATATATAAAGCCTTTATCATCCTGCTCAAACGAATACCAGAAAGACTGCGGCACCGAATTATACTTCCCTTCCCGGCTGGTAAAATGATAAAATGTTTGCGATGAAGGTTCCAGCACAGTAACGCCCTCCCTTGTGGAAAGCCAAAGCCTTCCCTTGCCATCTTCAAAAATTTTTTCTGCAAATAAATTATTGGTAAGAATGCTTGTGCTGTCTGCGCTGCTGTGCAAATAATTTTTCAACTGCTGCCTGGCAGCGCCTAATTTTATCAAGCCTGCATCGCCGGTGGCTATATACAGGTTGTGCTGTTTGTCTTCGTGGAAACAATAAATTTTTTGCGCTGCAATATTTTTTAATGAAGCATAGGTATTTGCTGCCGGCGTTATTGTTTGTTTTGCTTCATCAAAAATCAATATGCCGTTTTTATGCGATGCCAGCCAAACCACATTGTTATGGTCACGAAAAATGGCATTGATGATTAGCGTTTCGTCCGTTTTGTTTCCTGTTATAAATGGGAACGATTTTACAGCGCCATCATCAAAAACATACAAACCGTCGCCGAAATAGCTGCCGGCATAAACCTTGCCCTGCGGCGATGCGTAAATGGAACGGGTGTACAATGTGCCTGGTACTTTATTGTATTGCGAAGGCAGGATTGTGACATGGAACAATTGCGATGCTTTGTTAAACACCCATATACCGTTGTGCTGTGTTGCCATTGCCACATTGCCGCTGCTGGCAGAAAAGGCTTTTGCTTCAAACCTGTAAAAATTTGTTTCTGAAAAATTATGCTGCCGCAAAAAAGAAAAACTGTTTGCAGCCGTGTTAAAAACAGCCACGCCACTGTCTTGTGTAGCTGCAAACAGATTATTTTCATCATACGCAAACAATGCATCAATATTATTGGATGAATAGGCGGCTGTTGTGTTTTTCGAAAAAGAGTGTTCTGTTGTTTTCCCGGTGGCAATATCCAGTTCCACCAGCCCTTTGTTTTTTGTAGCCGAATAAATTTTGCCGTTGGCTGCCGCCAATGTTGCCAGCATATTCCCCACTTCGTCTGTTGAAAAACCATAGCCATGCCATTTTTTTACAGCCGCCGTATTGGCATCATAGCTGTACAAGCCTGTTGAAGCAAGCATCCATAAAATATTTTTTGCTTTGGCATCCTGCATTGTTTTTATAACAAGAAAATTATTTTTCTTCAGGCTGTCTGGTATGGCAATCTTTTTGGCTGCGCCTGTTTTATCAAAAAGAAAAACACCATTGGCATCGCTTACGGCTACGGCATCGTTCCATTTGCCTACAGACAATATTGTTTGCAGCAGCGTATTTGTTTTGCTCAGCGTAAAAGTATCGGCTGCATAATTGTATTTGTATAAGCCTTTGTCAGCAGTGCCAACCCATATGCTGCCATCGCTGCTTTCATACAATGCAGCAATAGCATCCGATGCAATGGTTTTGTTGTTGTTGCCCGGCTCAAAGCGCTGGTAGGCATTACCGTCAAAACGCACTAAGCCCTGGTTGCAGCCAAACCACAGGAAACCTTTGCTGTCTGCAAGCACTGTTCTTATATCATCGTAATTACGGGAACCCTGCAAAGGCACAAAACGTGGCTGAAGAGAAAGCTGTTGGGCAAATGAATTGGCACAGCAAAAAAATAGGGCAATTAAAAATGGAATTGATTGTTTTGCCTCTTTATTAAATAATGCCATATTATATGCAGGTAGATGCTGGTTAAATGTACTGAATCATTTTATAAACCTATCATCAGGGCATATTCAAATTAGCAGGGCAATTGCAAAAAAAGGGCAGCTTTTATTTAACGGTGCAGTTTAGTTATTCAATGACGGGCTAAAAGCAATGTGCGTTTCGCAAGCCGTTTATCACCATTGCCGTATCGCTTTACTCCACCCAATCGGCAATAAAAATATTCGTGTCCCTTGTGCCGCCATTATTCCGGTTGCTGCAAAAAACAATTTTCCTCCCATCGGGGCTGAACATTGGGAACGCATCAAAAGATTTTTCAGCAGAGATTTTTTCAAGCCCGCTGCCATCGTCATTTACTAAAAACAAATTGAAGGGAAAGCCACGCTTGCTTTGGTGGTTGCTGGCGAAAATAATTTTTTTGCTATCGGGCAGGTAAGCAGGTGCCCAATTTGCATTGCCAAAAGATGTTACTTGTTTTGCATTGTTGCCGCCTGCATCAGCAATAAATACTTCCATATTGGTGGGCGCTACTAAATTTTCGGCCAATAAATCCTTATACTCATTTATTTCAGCTTCTGTTTTAGGCCTGCTTGCCCTCCAGATAATTTTCCTGCCATCAGGGCTGAACCATGCGCCGCCATCATAACCCAAAGTATTGGTAATGCGTTTTTCTTTCCCGGTTTTCAAATCCATTATGTACAAATCAATATCGCCATCCTTTACGCTGGTGTAAACCATTTTCCTGCCATCGGGGGAAATGGTTGCTTCTGCATCGTACCCTTTGCTGTTGGTTAATTGCTTTATAATATGGCCATTCAAATCAGCCATAAAAATGTCGAAGCTTTCATACAAAGGCCAAATGTATTTGTTGCCGTATTTTTTCCTGTCGGGAACAGGCGGGCAGGTATCGGCACCCAGGTGTGTACTGGCATAGACAATATGTTTCCCGTCTTTGGTAAATGCCCCACAGGTTGCCCTGCCCTTTCCTGTGCTTACTAATTTTGGCTCAAACTTTTCCCCTGCATTAGTTGGTATTTTGCCTATAAACATCTGGTCGCAGGCAATACCTTCTTTTGGGTTTGTTTTTTGAAAGATGAGCCATTGCCCGTCAAAACTGAAATAGGCTTCCGCATTGTCGCCCCCAAAAGTTAATTGCTGCATATTGGCAAAATGCTTTTCTGCTGCAAAGTGGATGCTGTCGGCGGGCACCTGTGCACCAGCCTTTATAGATAACAGCGGCAACAAAAGGCATAGAATCTTTTTCATCCGAAAATTTTGTGACGCAAAGATAACCTTACCAAGAGGGAAATATTGTCAAAATATTGTCAGTGCATTTAACAGGCAACCGCTTATTTTTGCTGCTTAATAAAACCCATGGCAAGGAATATTTTTTTGGGATTAGCAATATTGCTTTTTTCCTGCAACAACAATGCGCCCCAGGCTGGCGCAGATATGCCTGCGCAGGAAAAACAGCTTAGGGAAGAAATTGCAAAACACCCCGATTCTTTAGTATTGACAGAAAACCTGGTGCAATATTTCAGGGGCAATAATAATTACAGCCAGGCTATTGCTGAAACTGAAAAGGCGATTGCAAAAGACACTGCCAACGAAAAACTTTGGTACATGAAAGCCACGCTGCTAAGCGAAAACGACGACACGCTAAAAGCCATTGCAGCATGGGAAAGGGTTATTAAAATAACACCACGTCCGGAATATTTAATGTCTCTTGGCACTTTGTATGCTTTTACAAAAGACCCATTAGCGCTTGCGATGGGTGATTTATTAATGTCGCCAATGGGCAATGCAGCCAACCAGGGGCTTTTTATAAAAGGGCTTTATTATAACAGCATCGGCGATAAAACTGCTGCAATTGCTTTTTTTGACAAATGCCTTTCGCTTGATTACAGCAACCTGCTTGCCTACCGTGAAAAAGCCATTGCAGAATATGACATGGGGAAATATACAGAGGCCCTGAAAACGCTGGAGCTTTCGCTTGCTGTAAAAAAAACGTATGACGAAGCATATTACTGGATGGGCCGCTGCTACGAAAAATTAGGGAAGAAAGCAGAAGCTATTGACAATTATAAAATGGCGCTGCAAATATCAAACGATTACATAGAAGCTAAGGATGCGCTGGGGAAACTAGGCATTGTGCAGTAAGCAAAATGCCAGGCCAGCAAGGTGGCAAATTGGCAAGCACCTCCGGGAAGCAGGGAGACAACTGGCAAATACATATCAATTAAAAAATTATCAATTAAAATATGCCTATCATCGCACCATCATTGCTCTCCGCTAATTTTCTTGAATTAAAAAAAGATTGCGGCATGCTGAATGCCAGCGAAGCAGACTGGTATCATTTGGATGTGATGGATGGTCGGTTTGTGCCGAATATTTCCTTTGGCCCAATGCTGGTGGAATTTTTCAGGAAAGCCACTACTAAAATATGCGATGTGCACCTGATGATTGAAGAGCCTGAGAAATATGCAGAAGCTTTTAAAAAAGCAGGCGCTGATATTTTAACGGTGCATTATGAAGCCTGCACACACCTGCACAGGAATATCCAGCAAATAAAATCATTGGGAATGAAAGCAGGCGTTGCCATTAACCCACATACAAATGTGGAATTACTGGGAACAGTTTTAAAAGATATTGACTTGGTTTGCATAATGAGCGTAAACCCCGGCTTTGGCGGGCAATCGTTCATCCCCAACACAATCAATAAAATAAAAGCGCTTCGGCAAATGATAAACGATTTGAAATGCAGCGCAAAAATTGAAATTGATGGTGGCGTTACATTGGAAAATGCAAAGGAGATTGTGCAGGCTGGCGCCGATGTGCTGGTGGCAGGCAATACCGTTTTTAAATCTGCTGACCCTGCTGATACGATTGCAAAACTGAAAGCAGTTTAATATACCTTTTGCGAACCGCAAATGCAAAAAAAAACACCCACACAAAGCATTACAAATACCAGCAACGCTAAGGCAAGCTTAGCCATGCGGCTTGTATGCCTGTTTTGGATAGCTGCCAAATTGATTGGCTGGAGAGTGTGGCTGAAGGAAAGGCTCTTTCCCGTGGCGCCGGTATTTGAGTGGTGCGATTGGCCTGCGGCGATGCACTACATTTTATTTGTTTGTTCGCTTGGGGCAATTGCCCTTTTATTTTTTAAGCCATTCAGTAAAACAATGCTGATTGCACTAGTTATTGTTGAATTGCTTTCCTGTATTGCAGACCAGAACCGCTGGCAGCCATGGCAATACCAATACCTCTTTACTGCCGTTATTTGCCTCATCAATTTTAAAGAGGCGAAAAAAACAATTGGCTGCATGGCATTTGTAATGGCGGCCACTTATTTGTACAGCGGCATTGGCAAACTGAACGAAGGTTACCTTGTATTGGTGTGGGACAATATTTTTTTAAAAAAGATATTTAAACTCAGCGAAGCTGCTTACCAGGCAAACAGCATCCATTATTTGGGCTATGCGACAGCGGTAACTGAAATATTTGTTGCTATTGGGTTATTTTTTGCCAAAACAAAAAGGGCAGCGGCGTACGGGATGATTGCCATGCACTTGCTGATACTCTATGCCATTGGGCCGCTGGGCATCAACTACAACAGTATTGTGTGGCCGTGGAATGTGCTTATGATAATTTTGCTGTACATTTTGTTTATAAAAAACGAACCTGCACAAATAAATTTCAACTGGCTTTGGCAGGGATGGAATAAACTTGTACTGGTATGCTGGGGCATTATGCCGGCATTGAATTACGCAGGGCTTTGGGACAGTTATTTATCATCAAGACTGTATTCTGGCGGGCTGCCGCTAATGGTTTTATGTGTAAAAGACGGAAACGAAAAAGAAGAACTGCAGCCTTACTTTAGCAAAACAGACACATATAACTTATGCAATGGCGATGCAATGGCGAACCTGCAAACATGGGCCATGAAAGAAATGAATGTGCCGCCTTACCCTGAATTGAGAGTGTATAAAAAAGCAGAAGGGCAATGGCGCAAAAGCCACCCGAATACAACAACCGGTTTTGTTTACTATTACATAAGCAGGCAAAAAGAAGCAAAGCGGATTGAAAACAAATAGCTGTTATTGCAGGAAGCTGACAATGCTTTGGGCTGCATTCGCTGAAGCATCGCCACCCTGGCTTAATAATTTTTTCAATGCAGTGTAATCATTTTCTAATTGCTGCTGCTTTGCAGGGTTCAATAAAATATCATTTAGTTGCTTAGTAATATTTTCTACTGTCAAATCATCCTGTATCAATTCTTTCACCACTTCTTTATCCATAATCAAATTCACCAGGCAGATATATTTTATTTTAACCAACCGCTTTGCAATTTGGTATGAAATGTTGCTGCCCTTATAGCAAACCACTTCCGGCACGCCAAACAAAGCTGTCTCCAATGTGGCGGTGCCGCTTGTTACCAACGCAGCTTTTGCTTCGCTGAGCAATTGGTATGTTTTGTTTACCACAAAAGAAACATTTCTATATGGCGCAAGCAATTCATTGTAAAAATTTTCATCCATACCCGGCGCCTTCGCAATTACGAAATGATATGAGGGGAAATTCTTTGTGGCTTCCAGCATAATAGGGAGTTTCTTTAATATCTCCTGCTTTCTGCTGCCGGGCAATAATGCAATCACATCTTTACCGGGTAATAATTTTTCACCAGCAGAAAAATTATCAATTACATTGGCAAGTGGATGCCCAACATATTCCACCTCATAACCCCATTTTTTATAAAATTCTTTTTCAAAAGGCAGTATTACCAGCATTTTATCCACGTCCCTTTTTATGGCTTTCACCCTTCCCTCTTTCCAGGCCCACACCTGCGGCGATATGTAATAAATAACTTTTAAACCTTGCTGTTTTGCCCATTTGGCAATGCGTAAGTTAAAGCCGGGGTAATCTATTAATATTAAAGCATCTGGTTTATAAGCAAGAATATCTTTTTTGCAAAAATCAAGATTTCTCAAAATGGTACGGATATTTTTTAATACTTCAATAAAACCCATAAATGCCAGGGCACGGTAATGCTTTACCAGTACTCCGCCGGCTGCTTCCATTTTTTCGCCGCCCCAGCAGCGGAATGCAGCAGCATTGTCGAGCAACCTGATTTCTTTTATCAAATTGCTGCCATGCAAATCGCCGCTTGCCTCTCCTGCTATTACGTAATACTTCATGTGGGATGAATGTGCTGCAATTTATAGCAATTCGTTTTAAACACCCCGGGCGGCGGCTGAATAAAAAGGGCTGCCGTAAACGGCAACCCTGCTTGCTTATTCTTAAAACCTGAAACTTTCTTATTTCTTTGTTGGAGCTTTTGCATCCTCCGGCTTCAAATCGCCTTTTTTCATTTTCCTGTTTTTCTTTTCTTCTTTCATCTTTGCCCTTATCTCTTTCATTTTTGCCTTCTGCTCATCGTTTAACACACTTTGCATCCCGTTTTTTTGTTCCTGGTGCAATGCTTTTAATTGTTCCTTCTTTTGTTCTTCTGTAAGGCTGCTGTTGTTTTTAATAGCTTCCTTTTTTTCTTTGTTGGCAGTTTTCATTTCTTTCAGCCTGCTCTTCTGCTCATCGCTAAGGTTAAGCTGCTTCATCATTTCTTTTTTGTGCTTGCC
>CAYRRL010000081.1:0-6520 GCA_964426665.1 uncultured Ferruginibacter sp.
AGCACTTCCTTCGCAATTTCAATCTGCCCGTTGGTAACGCCATCCAACGCTTCATTTAACGTTTGAGTGGCCAGTTCCATTGTCTGTTCCTGCAATTGCTCCGCTTCCTTAGTAAGATAAATCAAATTGCTGCGCCTGTCATCTTTGCTCGGCACTCTTTTTACCAGTTTCAGTTTTTCCAGATTATCCACCAGCCTTGTTATGCTTGGCTTGTCCCTGAACGTAGCATCGCACAATTGCTGCTGGCTCAACCCATCTTCCTTCCACAAATGGTACAAAACGCTCCATTGCTCAATGGTAATATCAAGGTTTGCCTGTTTAAAATTCTTCTGCAGCCGCCTTGCAATCGCCGTGCTTGCTTTCCCTGTAATAAAACTGTAAAGCTCCCCTTTTTTAAATTGGTTGTTTGGCATATAGTTGTTTATGCAACTAAACAAAATTAATCATTCAATTCGATTTTCAAAATTTATTTTTGTTGACCGGCCAAGTACAAAACCCAACATCGTTGTGTCACTCACTTGTGCCGCATACCAATATGCAGCTTATCATCATCAGTATTTCTCTTGTGCTTTTTTTCATCTATGCTGCACTTATACTTTACTATGCAATAAGCTGGAGCCAAATCCCAACATACGGGAAACGAACAAAGCCTAATGAGAAACGGGAAACGCTGCTTTCAATAATAATACCTGCCCGCAACGAAGCACAAAACATAAAAGCCTGCCTCGATTCCATCTGCAACCAATCTTACCCAAAAGAATTGTACGAAGTAATTGTTGTAGACGACCATTCAACTGATAACACTGCTGCCATAATTAAGCAATACCAAAATGTAAAACTGATTACACTAAGCGAATATGCCGGCAAAGGGTTAAACTCTTATAAAAAGAAAGCTATTGAAATAGCCATAGCACAATCCAAAGGCGAATTAATAATAACAACAGATGCAGATTGCATTGTGCCGCCAAACTGGTTGCAAACGGCCGCCTCTTTTTACCAGCAAACCAATGCTGCTTTTATTGCAATGCCGGTTTCAATAAACTGCAGCAGCAGTTTTATAGAAATATTCCAGGCGCTTGATTTTATGACATTACAGGGAATTACCGGCGCATCTGTTTATAAAAAAGTGCACAGCATGTGCAATGGCGCTAACCTGGCCTATACCAAAAAAGCATTTGAACAAGCAAACGGCTTTAAAGGAATTGATAACATTGCCAGCGGCGACGATATGCTGCTGATGCACAAAATTTACAAACAGCAGCCAGATAAAGTTTTCTTTTTAAAATCAAAAGAAGTGATTGTGCAAACAACACCGGTGAAAACGGTGAAAGAGTTTTTTTACCAGCGTATACGCTGGGCCAGCAAAGCTGATAAATATGATGATAAAAGGATTTTTGCCGTGCTGTTGCTGGTTTATTTATTTAATGCCCTCTTATTAATATTGCCAGTTATTGGCATCGTAAAAAATTATCAATTCAACTTATTCAGGTTCTGGCTATCCCTCGCCATCTTAAAAACAATTATTGAACTCATTTTCCTTTTCCCTGTAGCAAAATTTTTTGATAAACAGCGCCTGCTTTGGCTTTTCCCCCTTGCCCAGCCTTTCCATATTCTATATACTGTTATTGCAGGCTGGCTTGGCAAGTTTGGCAGCTACCGGTGGAAAGAAAGAAAAGTGCGATAGCAATTATAACTTTTTTAACAACGTTGGCTGCAGCAGTTTATATTGCACCGCAATCTTTTTGCAAACCTTAAAAAATTAACTGTTATGAAAAAAACATGGCTCCTTTTTTTCGTTTTTGTTTTTGTATCAGCAACACTTTCAGCTCAAATCAAAAAAGGCTCTATCATGCTGGGCCTTGATTTTGCATTCAACGGCAGCAGCATCAAGCAGGAAGTAAACAACAATGAAACAAAAAACTCCACTACCAACTTCAGCGCTTCCCTGCTCGCAGGCAAGGCTGTAAAGGAGAACTTATTTTTTGGCGCAGGGGTTTCATATTCCACTACTACTTTTACACCAAGCGGCGGGCAGGCAGCACAAAAAACAAATGGCTTTGGCGGCTCTGTATGGGGCAGGAAGTATTTCCCAATTACCGGCCCGCTGCTGGCATTTGTAAATGGCAGCATCTACGTAAATACAGCATCCAATAAAAACGATAACCCAAACTCATACAATACAAACGCTCTTGGGCTTGGCGTAGCACTGTACCCTGGCCTTAGCCTTCATGTGAAAAAAAGTTTTTACCTCGATGCATCGCTTAACAACCTTGCCAATATTTACTACACCCGTACCAAAGTGGAGCAATCGGGCGGCGGCAGCAGCAATATTCAAACAAGCGTTAACTATGGTTTTAGCACATCGCTGGGCAACGATAACAACCCATTGCAGTTGGGGATCAGGTGGATTATAGCGGGAAAGAAATAATGCTGCTGCCAGCACCTATTTTACATCAACAGAGTCGTATACAATTACTTTGCTCCATACATGCGAACATTCTTCAATAAACTTTAAGTGGATTGGGTCTGTTTGGTAGCTGGCTTGATCAGCAGCATTGTCAAATTTTACAAACCATGAAACAGCATAGCCCGTTTCAATTACATCCCGGTTAGTACCGGCAGGCCTGCCAATGTGGAAATCACGGATGGTTTTTACGGCAGATAATTTCATAAGGCCTTCCACTAATTTGTCCCTGTCAGCAATACTGTTTTCGTTTTTCAACCAGAAAAATACATGGTGAAGGAAAATATTTTTCATTTCTGCAGCCCTGTTTTTATTGTTGCCCGAGGATAAGAATGGTACGCTAAGCGAAACCAGCCCTGATGTTTTTATAAAGTTCCTGCGGTTTTGTTTCATGGTATTTAGTTTAGCTTTTGTAAAACTAAAAGAATTTGAAATCTTTACTGGTGAAAATAACTAAGCAATGCCATGCGTATCTTTATCGGGATGAAAAGATACTCTTGTTGCCTGTGCCTGCTGCTTGCTTTTACTGTCACCGTTTTTTCACAGGAAGGCAAATACAGCCTGCATAATTGGCGTGGCGCTAAAAGAGCAGCCCTTGCCAATAGCAACCACACAACTTCCACGGGTTTTAGCGGCACCGGCGCAAATATTGATGTTGTTTACCACCGGGCCAACTGGCAGGTAAACCCTAATAATGGCGTTTTTATCAGCGGCACTGTTGCCACATATTTTAAAACCATGCAGCCCAATGTTGCATCCATTAGTTTCGATTTGGTAAAATCTTCTTTTCAAAATTCAGTGCAGGCAACTTACCATGGCATCAATTGCACGGTTTCCTTTGCTGCATCTGGCAATGTAAATGTTTTGAATATAGAATTGCCTGTTGTTATTGCATCAGCAAATACAATTGATTCCATCAGTATTGCCTACTCCGGCGCACCTGCGCCCGACGGCCTTGGCGGCGGTTTTGTAACAGAAAATTACCAGGACCAGTTTGGCAACCTTCAAAATTATATTACCACGTTATCTGAATCCTTTGAAGACAAAAACTGGTGGCCGTGCAAAGCTGATATGCAGGACAAAATTGATTCGATGGATATCAGCGTAACCGTACCATGGGAAAACGCAGACACGTTTTGGGTGGCGAGCAACGGGCTGCTTATTGACTCTGCATTGCAGGGAGGCTTCCGCACTTTTAAATACAAAACACGCTACCCAATGGCCTCTTACTTAGTATTCCTCTCTGCGGCTAAGTACCGCCGTTATTACAGCAGTGTACAGGTAGGCGATGACAACATCCCCGTGTATTGGTATTTACTCGGGGAAAAACAGGAACCGTATTATACAAATGCCCTTAATGCAATGAAGCAAATGAATGCAGTGGTGCAGGCTTTTAGCAGCAAGCTTGGCGATTACCCATTTAAAAAAGAAAAACATGGGTACTATGATGGGCTTGTGGGCGCAGCAGGCATGGAGCACCAAACGTTCAGCGGTATTGCTCCAGATGCATTAACATCATTGGCAACACTTGATCATGAACTGATGCACCAATGGTTTGGCGACAACGTAACATTCGGCACCTGGAACGACCTGTGGCTTGCAGAAGGCTTTGCAAGATATGGCGAAACAATTGCTGCTGAATTAGTGCCTGCATTAGGTTACAGCCCTTTCACAAGAAGAAGGGGCATAAAAAACGGGGCACTGTCGTTAACTAATACCAGCCTTTGGATTCCTGATGCAAATATTGCGAACAGCCTCCAAATATGGGCCTCAAGCTATGGCACAGCAGTATATGAAAGAGGCGCAATGGTTGTATCAATGCTACGCACTATTTGCGGCGATGAAAAGTTTTTCCATGCTTTAAAAAATTATCAAACAGTTTTAGCAGGCGTATCTGCCAGCACAGATTCGCTGAAAAGATATTTTAATAATGAGCTCGGTACAGATATTTCTGAGTTCTTCAATGATTATGTTGGCGGCTCGGGCAATGGTTCAATTGCCATTGGCGGCAAAGGAAACCCCGTGTATGAAATAAAATGGAACAGCCCTGGCACAAACAAATTATTATTGGGTGTGCAATCACAAACAAGAAACGCAAGCTCCAATGTAAGTTACTTTAATGGGCCAGTTGTGGTAAGGGCAACAGGCAGCCTCCCTTTGCAGGACACAACAATTGTTTTTTTTGATTGGGGCAATGGCAATCTTTCAAAAGCAGGGAATGGTATTGATATGGTTGCAGGAGGGAATGTTTTAAGCTACGATTTGTCCTTTACGCCAACAACAATGTTTTATGATGACAGCGCCAGGACATTAACAACAGGCTCAATGATTGCAGACACTGCATTCAAAGGTTATATCTGGCATGGCGCCGTTAGTTCAAATTGGTTTGATGCTGCCAATTGGGAAAATTGCTGCGGCGTGCCGCCTGCAAATGCCAATGTAACCATTGCCTCTGTAAATTTTGCCCCTATGTTACCGGCAGATGTTACGGTGCATGATATTACAATCAACGATTCAAAATATATAGGCCTTGCCGCAAACGAACTCACTATTAATGGTGCTGTAAAAGGCAATGGAAAAATACAAGGCACATCTTTATCAAAGCTTGTTATCAACCACAAAGCCGGCCTGCTCCGTTTTTCTGCAGAAGAAGCAGGCAGCCCAATGCTGCAGTTGCTTACAGTAAACCCTGGCGCCTCTGCCACTATTGCCACCGATTTGCAGGTTATACAGATGAACATACACCCGGCCGCAAATGTTGCCGTGCCGGCCGGTATACAGGTAACCACATACTGACAATATGCGCTGTCAAAAAATTTACAGCACAGCCTGAAGCACAGCCATTGTTTTCATTTCACCAAAATCCTGAATGTGGAGTGCATAGTAATGATGATAATGCTCAAGCAATTTCCTCCTTGTGCTATGGCTGAGTTTAAAAATGGAGAGTTCCGCCAGTTGCATAACCTTTAACAACTGAGAGGTAAGTTTTGCATTTTCGCCTTCAATAAAATAATGGTGCTGCGGTTGTGCCGAAACAAAAAAACCTTCTTGCAAATCAAGTATATTTTGTTCCTCATCATAATCATCATTCATCCTGAAACCTGAGAAATGAGGCAGGTGCAAAGCGAAGTATAGCGGTATGTTAGCTGTTACCGATTTATCTGCTGTATCCAAATGCCGCAATACATCTTCGGTAAAATAAAAAAGCTCTTCATTTTTTTCTGGCTGCTTTAATATTTTATACAACAGTTCAACGATATATAATGCAATGCTGTTTTTAATCACATCTGTCAGCACATTTTGGTAAACCACACTCCAGCCAAACTCTTTAATCCGCTGCATATTTTTCTGTTCATGGTGGTACACTACCAAATCAAGTACGGCTCCCGGCTGAAAAAGATTGGCTTTGGCTGGGCCTTTTTTAGATGACCTTACGCCGTTTACCATATAGGTTTGCACGCCAAACAACTCCGTAAGCATAGTAACCACCAGGCTTGTTTCGCCATATTTAATTGCCCTTAATACTATGCCTTTTGTTTTATGTGTCATGCGAAGAGGGTCAAAATTAGCCAACATTAACCCAAACAAAACACCCCATTCCATTCAAATTTGTTTTCTTTGCAGCCGTTTGTTCGTTATTCTTTATTCGTCATTCAACATTTTTGTATGTGGCAACGGCTCGGAAGCATAGTTATTAAGTACCGCCTTATTCTTTTAACCGCCCTTTTTGCTGTTACCGGCGTAATGGCTTATTATGCCAATAAAGCTAAACTTAGTTATGAGTTTGGCAAAGCCATACCCACAGACAACCCAAAATACCAGGATTACCTTTCGTTCCGTAAAAAATTTGGCGATGACGGCAATGTGGTGGTGGTAGCTGTACAGACTGATAAATTTTTCCAGCTTGATTTTTTTAAAGCTTATAATAAATTTTTAGGGCAATTAAAAAACATACAGTTTGTAACAGGTGTGTTAAGTGTGCCGGCAGCTATCAACCTGCAAAAAGATTCTGCAACAGAGAAATTAAAGGCAGTAAAAATTTTTAATGAGAACATT
>CAYRRL010000081.1:6530-9388 GCA_964426665.1 uncultured Ferruginibacter sp.
TTCCACACAGGCAGCATTAGACAGCGCCAAAAATATTTTCTTCAGCCTGCCTTTTTATAACTCACGTTTGTACAACCGGGAAACAAACTGTTACCTCGCCGGTATCAGTATTCAAAAAGACACACTCAATTCACCGGCACGTTCCAAAATAATGAACGACATTTTAGGTTGTGTTGAAAAGTTTGAAAAGGAAGCCAAAGTTGCAACTTACCGAAGCGGCCTGCCGCTAATACGCACCATCAGTGCCGACAGGCTGAAAAAAGAAATGCGTTATTTTTTAATCGGCTCTCTTATATTAAGCGCATTGATATTGTTGTTGTTCTTCCGTTCGTTCAGCGTAATGGTTTTGTCATTGCTTGTTGTATTGATTGGCGTGGTATGGAGCGTTGGCTTTTTGGTGTTGTGTGGTTACCAGCTTACCATTTTATCTGCATTGGTGCCACCGCTCATTGTTGTTATCGGCATACCCAACTGTATTTACTTTATCAATAAGTACCACACTTCTTATTTGCAGCACGGCGATAAAAACAAAGCACTGGTTGAAATGGTGGGCAAGATGGGAATCGTTACGCTGTTCTGTAACATCACAGCGGCTATCGGCTTTGGGGTATTTGCATTT
Source organism: uncultured Ferruginibacter sp. (assembly GCA_964426665.1). GTDB lineage: Bacteria > Bacteroidota > Bacteroidia > Chitinophagales > Chitinophagaceae > Ferruginibacter. The sequence continues at coordinate 7,150 of CAYRRL010000081.1, forward strand.
ACCAGCAGTGCTGTGCTAAAAGAATTTGGCGTGGTGGCTGGCGCCAGCATCATGCTCATCTTTGTTATCTCTTTTATTTTATTGCCGGCAGCATTAAGTTATTTGCCTGTGCCCGGCAAAGCACAAACACGTTACCTCAACAATAAATTAGTAACGGCATTTTTATTAAAGATAGAAAAATGGGTGCTTGGCCATAAGCCTGTTGTGCATGGCGTTACTGCTGTTTTATTGATTGCAGCCATTGCCGGTATTTTCCGGTTGAAAAATGTTGGCTTTATTGTAGATGACCTTCCCAAACAGGACAAACTATATACCGACCTTAAATTTTTTGAACAAAATTTCAGGGGCGTAATGCCACTGGAAGTATTGGTGAGCACAACAAAAAAAAATGGGCTTTCCGGCACACGCGGGCTTACAGTTTTTGCAAAATCAGATTCACTGGCGCAGTACATTGCTGCCATGCCCAACATGAATAAGCCATTGAGCATTGCTGAAGGATTGAAATTTGCCAAGCAGGCTTTTTACGATGGCGATTCGTCTCAATACAATATGCCTTCGTTGTATGAAAGCGCTTTTTTAAGCGATTACCTCAAAACAAATAAAAGCGACAGCGGCAGCGGCAAAAATAATTTTACCAGGATGCTTTCTTCTTTCATGGATTCGGCAAAACAGACAACAAGGATCAGCGTAAGCATGAAAGATATTGGCACAAAAGAATTACCCGGAGCTATTGCTACCATCCAGAAAAAAATTGATTCTTTATTTGACAGCACCAAATATGTTTACCTGGATCCAGACAGAAAAGCGCCGTTTAAATTGGACAGCGTTGTTTCTGATATTGATTCTTCTGTTGCGGTTGATACAATTTTTACAAAATTTGATACAATTCCACAATACAAAGTGCAGCTCACCGGCACCAGCATAACGTTTTTGGAAGGCAGCAGGTTTATTATTGATGGGTTGAAGGAAAGCATTATGTGGGCATTTTTGCTTATTGCTATCTGCATGCTGTATTTATTCAAATCATTCAGGGTATTAGTTTGCTCATTGGTTCCAAATTTAATCCCACTGGTTATTACTGCAGGCATTATGGGCTGGGCAGGCGTGCCGTTAAAGCCATCTACTGTATTGGTGTTCAGCGTGGCACTTGGCATTGCCATTGATATTACCATCCGTTTTTTGGTAAACTACAAACAGGAATTGCCATCTTATAATAATGATGTGCAGGAAACAGTAAACTCTACTATCAGGCATACAGGCCTCAGCATTGTTTATACTTCGCTGGTGCTTATTGCCGGTTTTGTTATTTTCTGTTTCAGCAGTTTTGGCGGCACGTTTGCATTGGGCTGGCTTACATCTGTAACATTGTTGGTAGCGACGCTTACAAATTTGATTTTGTTGCCGGTATTGCTGTTACTGGTGGGGAAGAAGAAATAATTGCTTCCATTAGTTTAACTCCGCATAACCAAACAAATGGTTGTATTCAACACAATGTATGGATACATAACGGTAGAGGTTGAGGTTTGGGGTAGCATTTGGGATATCGTATAGCTGGTTGCCATTAGTAGATTTGATAGAACCAAGGTCAATAAAATTTACAGGCATTGGTTCTGCAGACAACATAACATGCAGGTCTGGCCCATTGCTGACAGTAAAGCCCTCCAGCAAGGCTTTGTATTGATTGCCTGCTTTAATAATTGAAGCTGTGCCCATAGTAGTTCCATAAGGGCCAGGCATAAAAATACCATCTGCAATTACAACAGCAGCGCTATCCACCATATCATTAGTAGTAACTAAAGGTGCCAGCGTTTCTTTTTTGCATGACGCTATAATAACAGCAAACAAAAAAAACGGTATAATCTTTTTCATATATATTTTTTAAAAGTTGAAACTAATTTCGGGTGATGCCACAAATGAACGGGTAAGCCCATCAGGCCTTATATCCCTTACAACAAACGGGGCGCCTGCAACAATACCGAGTGTAACATTTTTGCTTCTGTACCATATTCCTCCAGTGGCATTTAGTGTAAGCCCCGCTGAACCCTTTAACGCTATTGGCCTGTTGCTTATGTTGCCATTAATATATGTATCATTGCCAACATGGTAGATAGCCAGTAAACCAGCTTTAATAAGCCACTTGCTTTGTACAATATCATACGTTGCTTTTAGCAGCACATCGCTTTTCCTGTTAAAATCATTTGAAGGCTGGTATTTATAAGCATTAATATTGCTGCCCCAA
>CAYRRL010000082.1:0-9383 GCA_964426665.1 uncultured Ferruginibacter sp.
CAGCTTGAGTAACGTTGTATAAAGCTTGTCCACTTCTGCACAAGTATTATAAAATGCAAGTGACGGCCTCACGGTTTGCTCTACCCCAAACCTGCGAAGTATAGGCTGGGCACAGTGATGGCCAGAACGTACTGCGATGCCTTCTTCATTCAGGGCAGCACCAACGTCCTCTGTTTTATAACCATCCAAAACAAATGATAATACGCTTGCTTTATCAGGCGCTGTGCCAATCAATCGTATGCCCGGCACTTGTTTCAGCAATCTTGTAGCATACTCTAATAAGTAGTGCTCATACTGCCCGATCAAATCAATGCCAATCCTGCTTACATAATCCAACGCAGCACCAAGCCCAACTGCATCTGCAATATTGCCTGTGCCGGCTTCAAACCTGCCGGGGGCATCATGAAATGTGGTATGCTCGAATGTTACGTCCTTTATCATGTTGCCGCCGCCCTGCCATGGCTGTGTTGCATTCAGCAAATCTTCTTTGCCATATACAATGCCAATGCCTGTTGGGCCAAAAATTTTATGGGCAGAAAAAACAAACCAGTCAGGATTAAGTTCCTGCATATCCACTCTCATGTGGCTAACAGATTGTGCACCATCCAGCAAAACTTTGGCACCGGATGCATGCGCCATCTCAATCATTTGCTTTGCAGGTGTAATTGTGCCAAGCGCATTAGATACCTGTGTAAAAGAAACCAGTTTTGTTTTTGGCCCCAGCAATTGTGCAAACCCATCCAGCAAAATTTGCCCGTCATCGTCCACTGGTATTACTTTTATTTTCAGGTTCTTTTTTGCAGCCAGCTGTTGCCACGGAACAATATTGGCATGGTGTTCCAGGTGGCTTAAAATAATTTCATCGCCAGCAATTAAATTTTGTTCGCCCCAGCTTTTAGCAACAAGGTTTATGGCCTCTGTTGTGCCTCTTACAAAAACAATTTCGTTTACCGAGCCCGCATTAATAAACTTTCGTACACTTTCCCTTGCTTTTTCATAAGCATCAGTTGCCCTTGCGGCCAGTTCATGTGCAGCACGGTGGATATTGCTGTTTTCATGTTCGTAAAAATAGCTTACCCTGTCAATCACCTGTTGGGGTTTTTGTGTGGTGGCTGCATTATCAAACCAAATCAGTTGCCTGCCATTTACTCTTTCTTTAAGTATTGGGAAATCATTTCTTACTAGGTTCACATCAAATGGAGCAGAAACTCCAGCTTGTGCTTTTTGTGACAACAATGCATCAGGCGTAAAAAGATTGTGCCCAAAACTTTCCTGGAAAGGCAGCACTTTTGACAAAAAATAAAATTCTGCACCGCTAAAATTAGCTGGTAATTGTGGAGTGCTGCTAAATGAGTTTATCTGTGCCAATGCTTCCTGTAACCCATGCTCAAAGCTGTTGTCATTTGAATAAGGCAGTTCTTCTTTTTTGGCGACAGATGAAGAAGTGCCCAACCCATCTGGTTGCTGCTGCAATGAAGGCTGCCTGCCACTCCCTGCTACTGACTTAGGCACTTTGCCATCAGAAAAATGCGGGTCTGGCAAACTTGTTTGTGGGTCATTAATATTAAAGTCGGTGTATTGGTGCGGCGCTTCAGGGCTTTTGCCGCTGCCTGCTACAGATTGGGGCACTTTGCCGGTGCCAACATAATCGCTGCTGTTTATTTTTGGCTCCGTGCTTTTTGTTTCAAAATAATTGCTGCTGCCAAAATTATCATGTGGGTTTACGCCGCCAACAGAAGCAGGCACAGCACCTACGCCGCCAAACGGCTTAGCATCAACGTTAGTACCGGCATCCTTTAAATCCAGATGGTTTACATTCTGCAATGAAGAAGTGGGAGATATGCCTGCTCCGCCAACAGATGGTGCAGCCCCGAATGCTTTCGGGAGCGATGCCACCTGTGGGCTTACAAAACCATTTTGTATTACCGGCGCATCCGCTGCATAACTTTGGTAAGCCGGTCTAAAACCTTGTACGGGAAAAGCTGAAACTGATGGAATACCTGCGCCTCCTACAGAAACTGGGATTGCCGCCACACCGCCAAACGGCTGAGCATCTGCGTTAGCATCGCCACTTCTTAAATCCAGATGGTTTACATTTTGTAGATAAGAAGTTGGCGATACACCGGCTCCGCCAACTGAAGGAGAAGCAACAGGCGCTGCAATATGTGGGTCAGGAATACCATTTTGTGTAACCGGCGCATTTACCAAATAGCTTTGGTAGGCAGGGTTAAAACCATGTACCGGCAATGGCCGCGGCACATCTGGAATTCCAGGGGCACTGCCGGGCGGCGCTTTAAAAAATTGGTTGGCCAGTTGAGTAATCTGCTCAATATCCGGCAAGCCATTATCAATATTTGTACTCATGGTATTTATTTATTTCTACGTCTTCCAATACGGCAATAGCATCGTCAACCAATACTGCCAGTGAACAATACAATGACACTAAGTAAGAAGCAATTGCTTTTTCATTAATGCCCATAAAGCGTACTGATAAACCGGGAGACTGTTCGCCTGGCAAACCTGGCTGGTATAATCCAACAACACCCTGCCTGCTTTCGCCGGTGCGCAGCAAAATAATTTTTGATTTATTGTTTTCAATAGGCACTTTGTCTGATGGTATTAATGGAATACCCCTCCACGTTATGAACTGCGATCCAAACAAAGAAACTGTTGGCGGCGGCACGCCTCTTCTTGTGCACTCCCTTCCAAAAGCTGCAATAGCTAATGGGTGCAGCAAAAAGAAACCTGGTTCTTTCCACACTTTTGTAATCAATTCATCCAAATCATCCGGGGTAGGTGCGCCGCCCCTTGTTTTTATTTTTTGCGAGCCAACAATGCTGTTCAGCAGGCCATAATCTTTATTATTTATCAATTCGCTTTCCTGCCTTTCTTTTATAATCTCAATGGTAAGGCGAAGCTGCTCACTGATTTGATTGTATGGTTTGCTGTACAAATCACTCACCCGGGTATGGATATCAACAACAGTATTCACAGCGCTTAAATTGTATTCACGCCCTTTTTCTTCGTAGTCAACAAAAGTTTGGGGCAGCGCCCTTTCGTCCCTTGCGCTGCAGTCCACTTCCACATTGTCTGCATCTTTTACTTTGTTAAGGCGGTACACGCCGCTTTCAACTGGTATCCAGTTCATCAGGTGTGTTAGCCAGCGTGGGGTAATTTTTTGTAGCTGGGGCACTGTACGTGTGGCAATTGCTAACTGCCTGGCCGCTACGTCGCCGAGAGCGGTTTGTTTTTGTTTAACTTCTGAAGCCATAAATGGTTAGTTTAAAATGTATAAATAGGTGGTTTGTTTTTTTGTTGAGCAAGCGGTATTTGTTTATTTCACTGGCAAAGTCAAGATAGGGGATATTTACCAAAATACTAATCCGTGTTTCCGCACCGTTTATATTTGTGCATAAATGCTGGATTAAAATTTTAGTGTTAACAAACAAGCAACGATAAAATAATTTATATGGCTGGAATATTGGAACTGGTTGGCAACACACCATTGGTAGAACTAAAAAAACTCAACCCTAATAACAACGTAACTATTTACGGCAAGCTGGAAGGCAACAACCCCGGCGGCAGCGTAAAAGACCGGGCAGCATACGGCATGATAAAAGGCGCTCTGGACCGGGGCGAAATAAAAGACGGCGTCACTTTGATAGAAGCCACCAGCGGCAACACCGGCATCGCACTGGCTATGATTGCAAGCCTGTTTAATGTGCCGATTGAATTGGTAATGCCCGAAGACGCAACAAGGGAAAGGGTGCTGACGATGGAAGCATTTGGAGCTAAAGTTATACTGACGCCGAAAACGCAATCAATGGAAGGCGCAATAGATTATGCCAATGCACAAGTGGCCAAAGGCGGTTACTTAATGCTGAACCAATTTGGCAACCCCGACAACCCAAACATGCACTACCGCACCACTGGCCCTGAAATATGGCGTGATACCAATCAAAAAATAACACACTTCGTTTCTTCTATGGGCACCACAGGCACTATCATGGGCGTGTCAAAATTTTTTAAAGAAACAAACCCTTCTGTGCAAATTGTAGGCTGCCAGCCAACAGACGGCTCTAAAATACCCGGCATACGCAAATGGCCCGAAGCTTATTTGCCAAAAATATTCGACCGCAGCCGTGTGGACCGTGTAATAGAGGTTGCAGAAAAAGATGCAAGGGTTATGGCAAAGAAGCTGGCCCGTGAAGAAGCCATCTTTAGCGGCATGAGCAGCGGCGGCGCAGCACATGCCGCCATAGAACTGGCAAAAGAATTAAAAGAAGGCCTGATTGTGTTTATTGTTTGCGACAGGGGAGACCGCTACCTAAGCAGTGATTTGTTTGATTAAATTCCCCGCTTTTTTATTTGATATTGCCAGGTTGAGTAGTATTTTCCTCAATGGATAGTTTTAGTGCCTTAATGCCACGTGTTTTTTATCTGGCACATTTTTCCATTTTAATTTATATTATTCTTCACTGTTAAAATATAAATGTTATGGGAAACTTGCTTTATTTAATTGCAGTGGTATTGGTGATAGCATGGGCAATTGGTTTTTTGGGCTACCATGCGGGCGGTTTAATACACATGCTGCTTGTGATAGCCGTTATTGCTATTCTTTTAAAAGTAATACGCCGGGCTGCGGATTAATACATCAGCAATTAAAAGTGAAAATGTGAAAGCCGGGTATTTGTTTATTGCGGCACTGGTGCAGGCGCCGTTTCTTTATTGGCTTTCCAGCCTTTTTTGTCTTTGTCTTTTTTGTCGCCCTTCTTTTTCTTTTTGCCTTCCGACTCGTTCACTTTGTCGTCGTCAATTTTTTGCTTCGCATGTTCTATCACGAAGTAATAAATAATTTCATCGTCGCCGCTTTTTGATGCTTTGATGACTTCCATAAAATGGTTGTTGGCATTCCAATCGGTATTCTTATCAAGCACTTTCAAGCCCACATTGGGTATGAAGTATTCGCCGTCTGCCAGCCCAAGCGAAAAGATGGGCTGCTCTGGTTTTTTTCCGGTGCCGCTGTATATCATTGCATTCATTACTTTCTCCACCAGGTCCATATAATAATCGGCACTGTCCTGCATTTGCTTTTGAAAATAAGCGTATGATGCTTCTTTCAGCACCCGTAAACTGAGAGGGTGTGTTTGCAAAAATTTGCGGCCTTTATCAATCACATCATCATACAGGCCCTCTTCGTTCATCATAAAAATTTCGTTTTCTTTTTCCATGTCCTCAAATGGCTTGTAATGCGAATCTTCGGTATAGCCAATCATCAGGGCCAGCATTTCCATATTGCTCATGCTGGTGTCCCTGTCAAGGAAGCGTATCAAAAGTTTTTGGTAATACAGCGGGCTTTGCCTGTCCTGGCTTTGTTCGAGGAATGGCTTGAAATCCCTTTTGTAGTCAAACGCCGGCTGTGCATTGGCAGCAAGGGCAATTGAAAGAAAGATGGCTGTAATAACAGTTTTCATAAATTCATTTTCGCAGGTGGTTATTTGCGCCAACGAATGTATGGAAAAGAAAAATTGAATGTGTTACCGCACCAATATTTTCTGGCTGCCATTCACTGTTCTCAAATAATAAACCCCATTGGGCAAGCCTCTCACCTCCACTGTTTGGCTTCCTTCTTTTACAATAAACGATTTTACCACAGCGCCCTGCATGTTGATAATGCTTGCTTGGGTATTGTTCAATGATTTGTCAGTTGTGCTGATAACGATAAAATCTTTCACCGGGTTTGTTAACACAGAAAAACCAGTTGCATTTTTTCTTTTGTCAATTTTGATGATGGGTGAATAGCTGAATGTCCCATCGTCGTCAACAATTTTCAAGCGATAAAAAATAATGCCTGTGTTTACATCCGCAACGGCAGCATAATAATCATTTGTTGTTTTGCCTTTTGCTGCAATAGTAGTTATTGAATTGAACTTAAACCCATCGCTTCCTCTTTCTACAACAAATTCTTTGGCGTTTATTTCATTGGCAGTTCTCCAATACAATGTTGTTGCATTGCCAGTTTGCGGCACAGCACTAAATGAAACAAGCCTAACCGGCACTACAATAAAATTCTTTATCAACGTGCCGGCCGTGTTTGTTATCACCGGCGCATTGTAATCAAAATAAATAGCAGCTTTGTTTGGTATGGTGGTATTGGGTACAACGGTTGTTTGTGGTTTTATACGGAAAGAAACAAAGCCATGGCTCAATGGCTCGTTTATGTTGCTATCGGGCAGCAGTATATCCAAAAACTCAAAGAAAACAATATTGCCCTGAACTGTTGTTTTGCAGGTGTGGGATGAAGCCAGCATTGTCAGGGTGTTCACCTGTAAATCACTATTTAATGTGTCGCTTATCACTACATTGAATGCAGTGTCTGTGCCGGTGTTTTGAAAACGGATGGTGTAATCAATGTATTCGCCATTGGCAACCTGCAACGGCGAAAGCTGCGGCGTGGCATTTTTATCATTCGGGTCGAATGAGCCACGGACTATATCCCTCGCAATGCTTGCAGCTACTTTTGAGTTGGCTGCAATTGTAGCTGTAGTATTTACTGAATCCCCTAAAGCAACTGTTGTCTTCAACCTGAATGTAGCAGTAAAACTTCCCTGATCGAATGGTTGCATATCCCCCGGGTTAAACACCAGCGTATTGGCAACCTGGCTCAAAGGGACTGAGCTTGATTCGTACACAAGCCTTGTATCGTCATAGTGAATAGTAACAACAGGGGCTATCAGCGTGGATGAGCCAGTGTTCTCATAAGTAACATTGCATGTAACGGGGAAGCCTGGCCGCAACCTGTTTAAGTAGGTAATATTAATTTCCACACTATCTAATGTGTTATTTGGGCGTATTATAAAATCCTGGTTGGCTACGGTATCATACCTTGAAAAAGTAAAGCTGGCATTTGCAGGCTGGAAGTCAAAGAAAACAGACCATAGCTGTGGTGTCACCGTGTAGGAGCCTAAGCTGTCTGCCTGTAATTCGTAGTAACCACGTTTGTCTGTAAAAGTAAAATTATTGTACCTGGAGTTTAATGTTACCCTTACATCTTTCTTCACAGGCTCGCCCGGGTCTTTTATGCCGTTGTTATTTTGGTCGTAAAATATGTAGCCTTTTATTACAGGGTATGAAGCACAGTGCTCCTGGTTATTTGTAGGCGTGCACAGTTTGGGTGTTACGCCAACAGGTGTGCCGCCAACGGACTGATAATATTGAAGGCGGGTATTAACAGTGGAAATGCATTTTATAGTTGGGTCTGCAATAATGGTGGTAACATAAGGCGTTTGTGGTATAAATGGCAGGCAAAAAATATTATTGGATGCTATTTCCAGCCTTTCAATGGTATTAGGCAGCCGCTGTATTTCCCGTATCCTGTTGCCATTGCAAAGTGCGGTTATCAAGCCGTCATTAAAAGGCGGCAGCGAAGCAAGGCGGTTCCAGTTGCATTTTAAATACATCAATGAAGATGGGAAAGGCGGCAATGAGGTAAGCCTGTTGGTATTGCATTCAAGGTATTGGAGCCCCGCAGGCAACGCAGGCAGCGAAGTAAGAAGTGTATCATTGTTAAAGACAAGCCGCTTTAAAGATGTTGGCAAAGCAGGCAAGTTGTCCAAATAAACATCCATGCATTCTATTTCGGTAATACTATTTGGAAATGGCGGGAAAGAGTGGAGGGAGCGTGCGCCAATGTAACGGAATGTTTTTAAACCATTGGGCATAACGGGTATGGTGGTAGTTGAGTCTGGTTCGCCCCAACAGGAAAAATATTTTAGTGACGCAGGCATAGCCGGCAATTGCTTTATCATACGCCCAAACAATTCAAAAGTATCAAGTTGTGGAGGCAATGCAGGCAGTGGTATGCCGACCCGTACAAAGTCTGAACTCCAGTTTAAATAAGTAAGCGACGAGGGCAAGGCAGGAAAATTAACAAGCTCAAGGTTTGTAATATTCAGGCGCTTGAGGGATGCAGGCAATGCCGGCAGCGAATCAATAGCGAGGGGTTGTACAGAAGTTAGGTCAAGGTCTTGTAAACCCTGTGGCAAAGGGGGAAAGCCACCGGTAGGTAGCATTGCAAATTGGTATTTACAATCGAGGGTTACCAGCGAGTCGGGCAAATGGCCATTATCGTTGATAAACGGAGGGAGCCAGTTTGTAGTAACAGGATCCTGGTTAGAAATACTAAATGTTTTAAGCCCATTGGGCAGCCAGCTTAACTTGAGAGGCGAGTATGGTGCTAATATTCTTTTTAAAGAATTAAGAACGGGCATTGTTTCAATGCAGCTTTGATTAAACAGCCATAAGAATGTCAAATTCTTGAAATATTGCAACCCGGTTAAATCCCGCATGCAATTCCCGGCTGTTCCATCAAGTATAATGCCCCCTTGAGATAATATTGCACTACAAGTAGTATCGAGCTGCCCTTGTGTGTTCATACATGCAGGGTAATTCAGCTGCAAAAAATTGCGAAAGAGAGGGTCAGGTATGTCTACAAATTGTGCTTTGGCGCCAGATATGGCAATGCTGCCAATAATTGAAGCAAGAAGAATGAGTTTTCTCATAAAAGTAGTTATGCAATAAAGATAAACTGAAAAAGCAAAAAAAAATCGGAGTGGCAATAAGTGCGGTTGTTTTGGCGATAAGCGCACCTGTTTTGGCGATAAATGCAATGCCGAAGGGCTTTTGTAATGAAACTAAGCAAGAAACAAATATTGCAAATACTTGCTAATTCACTGTTCAAACTTAAAAATTTACCCTTACTTTTGCGCCGCTAAAAGATTCGGTATATCTGGATGGGCGCCGGACTATTTAGCAATATATGAGAGCATGACACACCATATTGCCCCTCCCGATAGCTATCGGGATCTACGGGGAAAGTGCAGCCGGAAAGGTTGTGCAGGTACAATAGAAATACAAAGTACAAGAGCCGATAGCTATCGGGAGAAGCTAAAAAAGCAAAGGCCGGGCTCCAAATAACGAATAACAAATTTCAAATAACGAATAACAAACAACAAACACAATGGCTGACTTAAAATTTCAGAGAAACTTTGGTATTGCCGCTCACATTGATGCTGGTAAAACCACTACTACTGAACGTATCCTGCGTTATACGGGTATGATTCATAAAATTGGAGAGGTGCATGATGGCGCCGCTACTACCGATTGGATGGAACAGGAAAAAGAACGTGGTATCACTATTACTTCTGCTGCTGTTAGCTGCAAATGGAATTTCCCTACAGAGAAAGGGAAGGCCACTGCAGAAACAAAACCTTACAACTTCAATATCATTGATACCCCGGGCCACGTGGACTTTACGGTGGAAGTGGAGCGTTCAATGAGGGTATTGGATGGCCTTATCGCTTTGTTCAGTGCGGTTGATGGTG